>DATAPM010000053.1:0-10061 GCA_036265225.1 Vulcanimicrobiaceae bacterium | reverse complement strand
TGGCCGCCCTCGAGCGCAAATTTCAAGAGAGCTCGGCGACGAAAGATATCCAAGAGTTGCGCGCAATCGTACGGCGCCCGGGATGGAAGACGCTCGTCGAACAGTCGCTCTTCTTGGCGATCGTCGAAGCGTTGGATGCGCAAGTCGAGGCCGTCGCGCGCATGCGCACGTCGCTGCTCGAAGCCGCAAAGCAAATCGGTCCGATCGCCAAACCGCCGCACCAGGCGAACGGGCCTGGGGATGAGTAGCAATGTTTGAGTTACTGTCTATCTGCAGCGGCGTCGCTCTCGGCACTGGAGCGGCGCTCCTTCGTCGCTCCGCCGGCCGCGTTGGAACGATCGTCGCGATCGCACTGCTGGCCGTGGTCACGACCGTTGCGAGCGGCGAAGCCGCCCGTTCGTGGGCCTATTTCGCCGTCGACTTCGTGCAGGCGGGCGCAGCATTTGGCGTAGGATTCATCACCGTCGCATGGCTGGGCCGTCGCGCGACGAGGCTCCTCTGACACCGAAAGCGGCCTGAGCGGGTTCGGGACCGTATGAAGATTGGAATCATTGGTGCCGGGAACATCGGCGCCACCCTCACCCGCCGCTTCCGGGCGGCCGGTCACGACGTGGCCGTCGCAAACTCTCGAGGACCGCAGACGCTGCAGCAGCTCGCCGCCGAGACGGGCGCTCGCGCGGTAACCGTCGCGGAAGCGGTCCGCGACCGCGACGTCGTCGTCGTGACCATCCCAGAGAAGAACGTGCCGCAGCTTCCCAAGGACTTGTTCTTGGCCGTTCCCGCCGGCACGGTCGTCGTCGATACGGGAAACTATTATCCGCGCGAACGCGACGGACGGATCGAGGCGATTGAGGGCGGGATGCCCGAGAGCGCCTGGGTGGCGCGGCAGATCGGCCGGCCCGTCGTCAAAGCTTTCAACAATATCTACGCGCAGCATTTGTTCGAACTCGGCAAGCCGAAAGGCGCGCCGGGCCGCATCGCTCTACCGGTCGCGGGGGACGACCCGAAGGCCAAGGCCATCGTAATGCAGCTTGTGGACGAGATCGGATTCGACGCCGTCGACACCGGTACGATCGCGGAATCGTGGCGGCAGCAGCCCGGGACGCCGGTCTACGCTACCGACTTTGACGCCGCCGGCGTACGCAAGGCACTTGCCGAAGCCAAGCCCGACCGCACCGAGCACTACACGGGAACGGCAAACAGTCCGGGAAGTTTCGAGTCTCCGGCATAGCGAAGATACCGACAGAACCGTGATTCGTATGCGAATATTTGTTTTTGTCGCTTTGCTGATAGCCTGCATTGCGCCGCGGCTGCGGAGATTCTCGGTCCCGACGATGCGGTGGCCGTTTCCGGTATCGTTCAGGACCGCCTCAATGCCACCGACATTAACGTCCAAATGGTAGGCGAAAAGCCGTACGCGATCGCGTACTGGAGCGCCGGCAAGAACTATGCCGCCGGGGAGGCACTCACGAAAAAGAGCAAGAGCGGCTGGACGATCGTCAAGATGACGAACGGAAACTTTACCGGTTCGTCGCTTCAAACTCTCGGAGTGCCGGCATCCACCTCGAAGCTGCTCGTCGCCGACCTCAAGCGCGCCGGACGATAGGCGTTTGCGCAAAGGAGCGCCGCCCAGCATGATTTGGAGAGACCGGCGGCTTTTGTTCGCGATGGCGACGTTTGCCGTGACGGCGTGCCAGGCGCCGACCACCGGCATCGAGTCCGGAGCCGGCGCGCATAGCGCACTTGCGCCACCGCGGGCGTGTCATCCAAAATTCTATGCCCCAGTCGGTGCGTCGCGACCGGAGCGGGCCAAGCTGCACGGTCCGGGACTCGTGCTCGGCGGTGGCGGCACCGACGTGAACGCGGAGTTCGTCTGGATTCACGATACCATCGTCCGGAGTTCCTCGAAACGGGGCGGCGATCTCGTCGTCTTACGGGCGACCGGTAACAACGATTACGACCGCTACATCTATCGCCTCGCGCCCTTTCACTCGGTGCGGACGCTGCTGATTCCAACATGCTCTGATCCCGGCACGCTCGAAGCTGCCGCCCACATCGTCGAACGTTCGGGTGCCATTTTCTTCGCCGGCGGAAATCAAGCCGATTACGTAATCTGGAAGGGTACTCCGATTCAGAGCGCGGTGCAGGGCGTATACGCGCGCGGCGGCGTTATAGGCGGTACCAGTGCCGGCGAGGCCATCTTGGGCAAGTACGTCTTCGACGCGGTCGCCGAAGGCGAACGCGACACGACGACCGACAACGCGGTGCGGAATCCGTGGGAGCGCATCATCAGCTTCACGTATCACTTCCTGAAGTTTCCCGCACTCGCCGATGCCATTACCGACCAGCACTTCCTCACGCGCAACCGCTTCGGCCGTACTGCGGTGTTCATGGCTCGGCAGATCGCAGAAGGAAAGGTCCGTAATCAAAAGCAGCTCGTGCTTGGCGTCGCCGTTGACGAGCGTAGCGGGATCGTCATCGATAAGCGCGGCATCGGCACGCTGCTGCTGCAAGGTAAGGGCGGCTCGGCATTTTTGATTCGTGGGGGTCCGGCGCGCCAGATCGAGCAGGGCCAGCCGTTCATCTCCGGCCGGCTTACCGTAACGAAACTGAGCGCGCAGGGGGACACGTTCGATTTCAATACCTGGTGCGGACACGAACCGACATACGATGTGCGCGTTGACGGCACGCAACCTAACCGCTTGATATACGACCCCAAGAATCCCTACCGGCCACCCGCGGGCAGCCGGATACCAAACTGTAACGAATAACTCGGCCGCTAATCGCCGCCGAGCACGACCGGAGCCGTCGCGGTTCCCGACCAGACGGCGTGAACGCTTTTCGCGGTGAGCCCCCGCGCTTGGGGATTCGAACGCGTTAGGCGGAACTTCTCGATTTGCATGGTGCCGCCGCGAGCCCCGCTGGCCAGCAAATCGGCACCGACCGTGGTCGAGGTCGTCGCCACGCGAACGCCCGGCGAACCGGCGAACGGCTCGAACGACGCGATCTCGCTGAAGTTCGATGACATTTCGTGCATCATCGCGCTGCGCAAGTACATCGTGGGATTGCCCTGAAGCGCCGTTCCGGTCGAGAAGACCTTAACGGTTCCCGCGCCGGTGAGCCGGCCTGCAGCGATCGCTTCGGCGCCGCCGTACGAGCCCGCCAACCATCCGCTGGCGATCGACATCGACCCGCGGTAGTCCGCGCCGAACGGCTTGAACGACGCGTCCATGTGTGCGTCGCCCGGATTGTTCGGCCACGCCGGCGGCGCGCCGATCGGCGTCATCAAGGAGTAGGAAAAGACCTTGACCTGCGCGCCCGCGCCGGGCGCAGTCACGATGCTATTTCGTCCGGTCAAGAAGTCGACGAATCCGGCGGCGAGGTTAACGCCCGACGTATCGCTTCCGTACGGTGCGAAGCTTGCAAAAGTTGCCGGCGCCGTCCCCAAAGCCGGAAGCTCGCTGCTGAAGACGCGGACCCGATCGGTCGTGCCGGCGCCGGAACCGACGATAATGTTGTCCGCCGAGCGGCCGTCGATCTGCGTGGATGCCACGCTCACGCCGCCTGTCTGCGCCGCGTCGAATGCTTGGAAGCGCGCCAGCTCGGTCGAGAACGGCGCGCCGGAGCTAGCGGCGCCCGAGTAGGCCACGACTTCCGGCGAGTGTCCCTTGCCGGCACCCACGATAAGATCGTAGATTCCATCGGCATCAACGTCGCCGATCGCCACGCTCGGCGTTCCGTAGAAGTCCGGTAACGGCGTGACGGTTGAAATCAAGCGATCGCCGTTACCGTCGAAGACCTTCACCGTTGCGGGATGTCCCGGCGAGCCCGCGATGGCTACCGCATAATCGGAGACGGCCGGAATGACGTTGATCAGCATCATCAGCCCGTTGTCTTCGTGGTTGAGCCTGTGGCAGTGCAGCACATACAGGCCCAGATAGTCGATAAACTTCGTGCGCATGGTCAGCGTACCGGGCTGAATTACCGCCTCTTGCGGTCCCAGCGACGGCGCCGGAACGTTCGCATTGTCCTCGCCGAACATCTGCGGTCCCAGTTTCAATCCGGTGGTCGGATCGAAGTACTTGGTCACTTGGAAGTCGTTCACGTGGACGTGAATCGGATGCGCGTCGTTATTGTGGTTGACGAAGTTCCACTCTTCGATCGAACCGAGGCGCGCTTGAATCAACGGAACGTTGGGAAAGGCGTTCCCGGCGAATGCATAGACGAAGGCTTTTGGATCGGCCTTGCTGGCGTGGTTGTTGAGAAATCCGCCGTTGATGAGCAGCGTGCGGGTTACGTTGGGAGTAAGGTGCGACAGGTCGTGGAACGGCGTCGGTGCGTCGAGTTTCTGCCCCAGGTTAAAAGCCGTGGTAACGCCTTGCCCTTCGTCCGGGTCAGCGTCGATCAGAGCTTGCGACGGGAAGATAAAGAATCCGTCGGCGTAGCTGATCGCCGATGGCAGTACGCTGAGCGTTCCCAGATGAGCCGGCGGGGTCTGCGTGCCGTTGTTGGTATAGAGAACTCCCGGCGCGGAGAGCGTCCTGGCACCCGAGCCCAGACCCGGCAGTGAGAGACGCAGCGACCCTTTGGCCGGCATCGTCACGGCGATCGCAAAGCGCGTCGCCGGCGGAATCAGCAGCTGCGTCCCGTCCTGCTCGTGCGGATAGTGCACTTCGCCGTAGGCGATGCCGTCTTGCCCGACGATAGCGATCTTCGGATGGAATCCCGTTGCGGTTTCGGTGAGCTCGACGTTCATATAAGCGATGTCGCTGACGTTGGCCAGTACCCAAATCTCGGTTTGCCCCGGCTTGACTTTAAGAACCGGCTCGAACTGGCCGTTGACCGTAAACTGAACGTCGCGCTGGTAATCGGGAAGCGACGGATTGGCCCTCATGTCGGCACCACCCGAACCCGCAGCCGCCGTGAAACTCTGCAAGTTCATCGGAACGAACTGCAGACGCCCGCGCATGTTATTAATCGAGAGCGGGCCCGCATACCAAACGGTGGCCCACTGCGTGCCCTTCCCGGAATCCAAAAAGTTCACCGGCGCCAGCGACGGCCGGTACGTGCCTGCGGCGAGGGCGTTGCCCTTGGGCGGCGCTAGGGTGCTGACCCACTGCGGCCAGTTAGGATTGGTCATCTGCGCCAGTCCGCCCACGCGGTCGAAGACCGTGTTGTATTGCAGCAGCATGGTGCGGATCGGGATTTTGTTTTGCGTGACGACGGGAATCTCACTGTCGGCGCGCCCGACCAGCAGCATGCCGGCCAGGCCGTAGTACGTCTGCGAAGCCGTCAGCGTGTGCAGGTGGCTGTGATACCAGTACGTACCCGGCGTCATATTTTTGGGGATATCGTACACGTACGTATTCGACATGCCGGCATCGATGTGGAGCAGCACGTTGTCGGCATTACCGCGGGGGCTGACGTGCGCGCCGTGTACGTGGAGATTGACCGGCGAAGACGTCATCATCGCCGGGTACAACGGTACGTTTTGCCCCTTGGGCGTGTATTTTGGATCATAAAAATCCGGGATAGTCAGGTTGCGCAACTCGTTGTTGATATGAACGATCAGCCTCTCACCCGGCTGAACCTGCAACGTCGGGGCTGGATACTGGTGGGCGCCCGACATCTGGCCGTTGGACGCGGTGCCGCGCTCGATGGAGTAGTCGAAGAGCAGCATGTTCTTGACGGGCTTGGCGACGGTGCTGAGCGTCGCGGTACTCTGACGCGGGGTTAGGGTGACCTCGAGGACGCCGTCTTTGCTGGCAAGCGTCACCGGTTCGGCAAAGGCGGGATGAGCGGCAACGTCGGGCGCCGCGGCCGACTCCTGCGCTTCGATGCGCAGCGCCGATAAGCCGACGGCAACGAGAATGGCCAGCGCGATCGGATATGCTGGAAGCGCTCGGAATTTACCGGGCATGCGAAGTATCCTTTCGGTCAAACGCGTTTGAACGTGACTAAATATTCCACGGGTGAGATAGCGTGTCATCCTCACACCGGCCGCGCTTCGGACCCCGAGCAGGTCCGCCGCGGTCGCGGGGGTTAACTCCTTATGCTGCGAATGGCGCGATTGAACCAGCTCGCTCGGACAATATTTCTCCCACTTTTAGTCGCAGTCGCTTACGTCGCCGCGGCAAAGCTCGGGTTTACGTTGGCGTTCGCGACAAAGGAAGTGACGGCCGTTTGGCCTCCGACGGGCATTGCGCTCGCCGCGCTCTTGCTCTGGGGATATCGCGTCTGGCCCGGGATTTGGCTCGGTGCGTTCGTAAGCAATGCGCTCACGTCCGAGCCGGTTTGGACGGCCGCGGCGATCGCGACGGGAAATACGCTCGCGCCGGCGTTCGGCACCTTCCTATTGCGACGCTTCGGCGCCTTTGATAATTCGCTCCGGCGGGTGCGCGACGTTCTTCTCCTCGCGCTGTTCGGAGCGGCGATTGCCATGACGGTATCCGCAACCAATGGCGTGGCCCAACTGGCACTGGCCCGAATCGTACCGTGGCACGCTTTCTTCTCGGTTTGGTGGGTGTGGTGGGCCGGCGATGCGATGGGCGTACTGTTCGTCACTCCGCTGTTGCTCACGTGGATCGACGCCAAGCAGAAGGAAACGTCCGAGGGCGGCGCGCTCGAACTTGCCGTTCTTGCTGCGACGCTGCTCGCGTCGAGTTCGATTTCGTTCCTCAGTAATGTTCCGCTTCGATTTTCGGTCTACCCGTTTATTATTTGGACCGCTCTGCGCTTCCGCCAGCGTGAAATGGCGGCGGCGATTGCCGTCGTCGGCGGTCTTGCCATTTGGGCAACGTCGCATGGCATGGGGCCGTGGGCTTCCGGTACTCTCGATTCACGGCTCGTCCAGCTTGACAGCTGGATGTCGGTTCTGGCCATAACGGGCCTGGTGCTCGGCGCGGTCACGGCCGAACGGCGCGCCGCTCGACTCGATCTTCAAGATTTGCTGACGCGAACGAAGCAATCGGCGGTGATGCTCCAAGCCGCGTTCCTTCCCGAGCATCTTCCGCACCGCCGCGGCGTCCGCTTCGATGTCCTTTACATTGCGGCGGAGCGCGAAGCGCTCATTGGCGGCGACTGGTACGATGCCTTCGATCTGCCCGACGGACGGATTGCTTTTTCGATCGGCGACGTGACCGGTCATGGACTCGACGCGGCGGTAACCGCCGCGCGCTTTCGGCGCAGCATTTTCGCCGCCGCCTTCGACGCCGCCGACCCTGCGGCAGTCCTGGCCAAGGTTGACGTCGAGGTCGGCTCTCTACAGGAGGCTCCGGCAACGGCCTTGGTCGGCATCCTGAGCCGCGACCTCTCGACCTTGAGTTACGCCGGCGCGGGACACCCTCCACCGATCGTTGCAGGTCCGCATACTGCTGCAGGATCGCTTTCAACCGGGGGTTATCCGTTCGGCGTCGGCGCTCCGGTCGCAGCGGAAACGCACACCATAGCGCTGGAACCCGGCGCGGTGATTCTTTTCTACACCGATGGGCTCACCGAGTTCAAACGCGACATCGAACGCGCCGAGCAAGCCGTGATGGAGGCCGTTAAAGAGTTGGTTGATGCCCCGCACGTGGATCGTCCGGCGGCCTTCATCCAGCGCAGGGTCATGGGCACCCAACGACCCACGGACGATACCGTGCTCTTAGTAATCCAACTCGGCGGCGGACTGCAACAGTCTTGGACTTACGACTCTAGAGATCCGCAGAGCGCGCATGCGCTGCGCCGCGAGATCACGCAGTTCATCCGCTCGCTCGCGCCGAGCGAAGAGGAGCTGTTTAGCGCGGAGCTCATCATCGGTGAGGTGCTCGCAAACACGGTCGAACATGCGCCGGGATCGGTAAGCATCGACGTCGACTGGGCGGACGAATATCCGGTCGTCAGCGTTTCGGACGCGGGTCCCGGATTATCGCCTTTTGAGGCAGCCTTGCCGGCGGATGCCCTCAACGAAAACGGACGCGGCCTCTTTTTGATTGCGTCGCTAGCGCGGGACGTGCAAATCGAAACTCAACCTGGAACGGGCACGAGAATGCGAATTGTGCTGCCGACGAAACGCTAGCAGGGGTCTTTGGGGACGGTCAGCGCCTGCACTTCGATGAAGACCTCCTTCACCATGGGAAACTTGTTGCGAATCGCGCTTTCGACGCATTGAATCGCGTCGGGCATATCCTTGCCGGCAACGCTCCGGGCGAGGCGAAGATCGAGATTGAGAAGCACGTTTCCGGGCGACATCTGTGCGGAGAGAATGCGGTGGACCGATGCGACGCGCGGATCCGCCGCTAGCAGGGATCTGATTCCGTGGAGAATTTCTTCGTCACCGCTTTCGCCGACCAGTAAGCTTCGCGTTCTGTTCATGAGGAACAGCGCGGTAACGACGAGCAAAAGCCCAATAAGGAGCGATGCGACCGCGTCCAGGTGCAGAGCCGGAAAGAATGTAGCGCCGATCGTTCCGACAACGAGCGCGATTAGAAGACCGATGATGGCGGCCGTATCTTCGAACAACACCACGAAGAGGCTTGGGTCTTTGCTCCGCCCGGCTGCGGCAAACGGCGTTATTCCGGGATACTCGTTGCGTATGCCGCGATAAGCGACGCCCCACGATACGCTTTCAAAAACGAGCGCAATGCCGAGGACGACGTAGTTTACTAGTACGTTCTGTAACTGATGAGGCTCGGAGAACCGGCTAAGGCCTTCCCCAATCGCCGCAACCCCGCCGGCGCCGAAGATAACGACGGCGACGACCAGCGACCAAAAATAGATTTCGCGGCCGTAGCCGAAGGGGTGGCGCTCGTCGGCGGGCTTGGCCGACCGGTACAATCCCACGAGCAGCAGCGCTGAGTTGCCCGCATCAACGCTGGAATGAATGGCCTCCGCCGTCATCGCGGCGCTTCCCGTCAAAATGCTGGCGACAAACTTGGCGACGGCGATCCCGACGTTCACCAAGACGGCGACAATAACGGTTCGAGGCGACTCGGACACTTTAGGCCGTCTTTTACTTGCCGGGGAGGTTACCCCCCCAGCCGCAGGCCCTTAGTTCGTATCCACCGGCATGTTGGAGGGCTTCTCGTGCAGGAAGTACGATTTCGAAAACTCAGCCTCGATCGACTTGAATTTTCGCGCCCGGCTCTTGAAGTTGAAGACGTCGCCGATGCTCGTGGCACGGCTATCGCTCGTCCCCAAGCTTCCCAAACTGAACGTGTCTTCGACGAACTTCAAGATGCTGCCGAACTCGTACTGCGTGTGCGAAACGTAGGCCGCCTTGGCGTAGGGCGAGACGACGATCATCGGCACGCGGAAACCCAGACCGGTATAGTCCAGCTGCGGCGGCGCGACGTGATCGTAGAATCCGCCCCAGTCGTCCCACACAATAACGATCGCGGTCGACTTCCAGTACGAGCTCTGCCCGACCGCGTTCACGATTTGGGCCACCCACGACGGTCCCGTGTCTTTTTTGATGCCCCAGATCTGCTGCGCCGGGTGGTCGGAGTTTTGACCGTCCGGAACGATCCACGAAACGTTGGGCAGCGTGCCCGAAGAGATGTCGTTAAAAATGTTCGTCTCGGGCCACGTCACGTTCGTTCCCCATTCTGAGCCGTTGCGGACTTGCTGGATCGCGTCGAAGGCGTTCCAAATATCGCCTCCGTGCGTTTTAATGCTCGGCGTGTAATACTTCCACGAAACGCTCTTGGCATCCAGGAGATCGCGCATCGTCTGGAACGTGAAGCACGGAAAGGGACCTTCCAAGTAGAGATATTCCTGCGTGTCGGTCAGCAGCGACGTCTTGACGCCCTGCGCCGCGTCGCAGCCCCATGGACCGTGCGGCGGAAAATCGATCAAGCTTTCGTACGAGTTGAGCTTGGTGTCGCCGCGAATGAGATCCAGGTGAGCCGTAAAGCTCCCGCTCGCCTGAGTGGGAAACATGTGGTCGGCGAGCACGTACTGTTTCGCCATCGACCAGTACGGCTTGATCTGCGACGACTTGACGTACTGATAGGCGCAGGTGCACTGATGTCCGTTAACCCATACCAAATCGAATCCGTCCATCTTGCCCTTGTCGTAATCGG
>DATAPM010000052.1:0-9432 GCA_036265225.1 Vulcanimicrobiaceae bacterium | reverse complement strand
CCAGTTCTCAGCGCGCGCGCTCGACCGTATCGCTCGCGTCGCCCGTACGATCGCGGACCTCGCCGGCGACGACGCCATCGCCGCACATCACGTTGCCGAAGCGATCCAATATCGCAGTCTGGAGCGGCTCGGCGCTGCGGCCTGAAGGCCGCGACGGCACGTTCAGGCAAAAAACGCAACGTGCGATACGCTGCTATTATCGGCGCGACATGTCTTGCGTTTGCGGTTCCCGCCGTCGCGCCGGGGGCTTCGATGGGACCGGCCGGGCTGGTCGACACGTTCGTCGGAACTTCCGGCACGACGGCCGGCGGTCCGATCGATACCTTCCCCGGCGCGGACGTGCCATTCGGGATGGTTCAGTGGAGTCCCGACACGCCGGCCCAGAATGCCGGCGGCGGCTACGACTACGGCGATCACGACATTACCGGCTTTAGCCTGACTCACCTCAGCGGGCCGGGATGCAGCGTTTTCGGCGACTTTGCGGTCCTTCCGGTAACCGGCACGCTTCCGAACGACCCTTCGACGCTCCGCCAGCCTTTCTCGCACGTCAACGAGGAGAGCGCTCCCGGCTGGTATGCCGTCTCGCTCGGCAATCCCGCGATACGCACCGAGTTAACGGTAACCCGCCGAACCGGTCTCGCTCGCTTCACCTTTCCGGCGACGCCGGAGGCAAATCTGTTGCTCAACGCCGCCTCGAATCAAGCCGGCGTCACCGACGCGCAAGTGAAAGTCAGTTGGCCGAACGAGATCTCCGGAACCGCATCGAGCGGTTTCTTCTGCGGCATGCCCGATCGCTACACCGTGCACTTCGTGGCTCGCTTCGATCGCCCGTTCACGGGCGCCGGCGTCTGGAACGATGGTCGAGAAGCGTGGGTACGCTTCGACGCGACGCGCAACCGGCAGGTCGTGATGAAGGTTGGCCTGTCGTTCGTCGACGACGCCGGGGCGCGGGCCAATCTCGCGGCCGAAGGGACGAGCTGGGATCCGATCGCCGTTCGCAATCGTGCCACCGAGATGTGGAGCGGCATGCTGGCGCGCATCGCCGTCACCGGTGGAACGCCATCGCAGCGCCGCACCTTTTACACGGCCTTCTATCACACGCTGCTGCATCCCAACGTCATCGGGGACGTCACCGGTCAGTATCGCGGCTTCGACCAACGCGTCCATCGCGTTGCGCGCGGACACGAAGAATACGCAAACTACTCCGACTGGGACGTTTACCGCACCGAAATCCCACTGCTCGCTCTCGTCGCTCCGGGCGAGACGAGCGACATGATGCAGTCGCTGGTCGACGCCGCGCGTCAGGAGAACGGCTGGCTTCCGCGCTGGGCGCTGGTCAACGGGCCGACCAGCGTCATGGGCGGCGATTCGATCGATCCGGTTCTTGCCGGCGGCTATGCCTTTGGCGCGCGAGACTTCGATACGCGGCGCGCGCTGGCCGCGATGGTGCAGGGCGCTACGAGAACTTCGGGGGCACCGGGACAAGACTGGTACGTTCCGCGATGGGAGCTCGACGACGATTACCTGCGCAGAGGTTTTATCGTAAACACGCATACGACGTCGGTCTCGCCGGTGCCGAACGGGGCTTCAGAAACGTTGGAGTACGCGCTCGACGATTTCTCGATTGCGCGGCTCGCCTATGCCTTGCATTCCAACCAAATTTACGACGACTTTATGCGCCGCTCGTCGAACTGGGCGACGCTGTTCGATAGCGCGACAGGATGGATCGCTCCGCGCGACGCCGACGGCGCCTTCATGCAAACGCCCATCACCGAAAACGGACAGAGCGGCTTTCAAGAAGGCAATGCCGCCCAGTATACGTGGATGGTTCCGCAAGATCTGCGCGATTTAATCGCGGCTATGGGCGGCCGCGCCGCCGGCTCGGCAAAGCTCGACGAGTTCTTCACCCAGCTCGACGCCGGACAGGACCATCCATACGCGTGGCTCGGTAACGAACCGAGCCTCGGGGCGCCGTGGGTTTACCTCACCGCGGGAGCGCCATGGCGCGCCCAGGATATCGTGCGCCGCGCGCTTACGACGCTTTACAGCGACGCGCCCGACGGCCTGCCCGGCACGACGATCTCGGCACGATGAGCGCCTGGTATCTGTGGTGCGCCATCGGACTCTACCCCCAGAACCCGGCCGTGCGCTTTCTCGACGTCGGCGCACCGCTCTTTACCTCGGTAACGCTGCGCGCGCCTAACGGCCCGACGATCGTCGTTCGCGCGCCGCAGGCGGCTACGGATCGTCCGTACGTGCAGGCGTTGAAAGTCAACGGCCGCGCGACCAACGCAACGTGGCTGCCGCTTCCGATGCACGGCACGCAGCGCCTCGATGTCGAAATCGGGGCGACGCCGAATCGCCGCTGGGGTGACGGCCCCAACGACGCACCGCCCTCCTACGCATCGACGCGCATCGCGCCCCCGCCGGCGACGTCTGCCGTGTTGGCTGCCGGCAGCGCGAGCATCTCGGCAGCGCAATCCTCAAGCGCATCGTTTACCGTCTCGAATCGTGACGGCGCCACCGCGGCAGCGATAACGTGGAGCGCGACGGCACCGCGAGGTATCCACCTCGAACCCGAACGCGGACGCGTCGCGCTGGCCGCCCACACGCTAGAAGAGGTGCATCTGCGGATGTCGGCCGATGCGTCGGAAACGGCCGGTTATCGCGGGGTCCGCATCGATGCCGTCGCAACCGATACCAACGCGCGCCTCGCGCACGCCACCATCGCCGTACGCGTCAGCGACGGCGGAGATCGGGCCGCACTCGCTTATGCGGAAAATCGCTTCGGCAATACGATTACGCCGATCGACGTAACGACGGGCGCCACCGGTCCAGAAATCGCGGTCGGAGAAGAGCCGCGCGACGCTGCCTTGAGCCGCGACGGCCGGCGCCTCTACGTTAGTAACCGCGGAGCCGCCTCGATCAGCGTCGTCGACACCGTCGAGCGCCGCGCGATCGCCAGCGTCAAGGTTGGTTCCTCACCGAACGGCATCGCGCTGACTCCCGACGGCAAGCAACTCTGGGTCGCCAACGCCGACGACGGCACGATACAAGCCGTCGACACCGCGACGCTTCACGCGGGCCCGCCGCTACGCGTGGGCTCGTCACCACGCAGCATTGCCGTCGCTCCGGACGGTGCGATGCTGTACGTCAGCAACTCAGATTCGAATACCGTTACCCCGGTGAACCTGAAGAGCGGCACTGCCGGCACGCCGATCCCCGTTGGATCGCGCCCCGCCGGCATCGCCATTGCTCCCGGTGGCCGGCGGCTCTACGTTGTGAACAGCGCATCGAACGACGTCTCGACCATCGATCTCTCCGGCGGCGGCACGGCGCTTGCCCGCATTACCGCCGGCATCGATCCGCAGCTGATAGCGATCTCCCCCGACGGCCGGCTCGCCTACGTCAGCAACTACGCGAACTCGTTCGTCACGCCGATCGACTTGCAGTCGAATCGCGCGCTGGCACCGATCGAGGTCGGCGGAGCACCCTACGGCATCGCCTTCACCAGCGACGGCCGCACCGCAGTGGTGGTCGTGCGCCGCGACAACGCCTGCGTTATGATCGACGTCGCGAAGGGCAGCGTGAGCGCCGCGATTCCACTAGGAAACGGGCCTTATACCGTCGTCGCACCGTAGGGCGCGCCTTCTTCCTCCGGAGCGTCGAGCTGAGGCACCGCGTCGCCGTCGAGAAAGACGGCGAGCTCGCGCGGCGAGAACTGCAGCCCCGCCCAAAAGGCACCAAACTCGCCGTAACGCGCGCTGGCCTCATCGAAGCGCATCTCGTAGACGAGCTTCTTAAAGACCATGGGATCGTCGGCATAGAGGTCGACGCCCCATTCGAAATCGTCGAATCCGACCGATCCAGAGATAACCTGCGTTACCCGCCCGTGATAAGTGCGACCGACGACGCCGTGCTGGCTCATCATCTTTGCGCGCGCCTCGTATCCGAGGATATACCAGTTCTGAACTTCACCGCGCCGCTTGCTCATCGGGTAGAAGCACTGGTAGCGCCGCGCCGGGATTTTGGCCCACAGACGCGGACCGACGTGCGGGTTCTCGGCTTGTTTGCGAATCAGCTCGTCAAAAGCGGCAATCCACTCGGGCGATTGCGGCGGAAGTTCGCGCTGCGTCAGCTCGGCGTGAATCTTGGCCGTTGCGTCGTACAGGCCCAGCTCCAGCACCGAGACGTAGGAACCGTATGGGGCCAGAAACTCGCGCAGCTCCAGCTTGTCGACGAGCGTTTGCGCGTACGCCAGCCCGTCGAAGGAGCGGGCGTAATGCGTAAGCATCAAGTCGCCCTTATGTCCGACGATTTGGGTGAGCCCGACGTCGCCGTCGTCGCTCCCCTTGAGGTGCTCGACTAGGTCGATCGCGTGGCCGGTATATTTATTGCGCCGCTTCTCCGGTAGTGCGTCCCATCCGCGCCGGTCTAGGGCGAACATGCGATGGAGAATCCACCAACCTTCGAGCGATTCGGGAACGTTCGGATCGCGCATCTCGTCTGCTTACGTAGTGAGTGTGTGATTATTAGCCGCGAGCTAGGGCCTTGACGCGTTTCACCTCGGCTTCGACTTCGGCCTCCAGACGCTCGGGATGCTCCCGATACTTGGCCCAGAGCGGCGGCGTGTGCGCGATGTCGTTAAGCACGCGCGCGTAGACCGCATTGACCGGAGTCGGAACGCCGCGCTCGTGCCCGGCCGCGGCAACGGCCCCGTTGAGCACGTCTACCTCGGTCTGCGGCTTCGCGTGGCGAAGATCGAGCAGCAGCGAGGGGGGCTTTGTCCCTCGCGCCCCGGCGATCGTGTGCGCCAGCATGCCGCGCGAGAGCGCGCTCGGAAGCGACGCCACCCCGAAGAGCGCGCGCACGGGATAGCGCGGCAGGTCGATCGCCTCCACGCCCAGCGCCTGCATGACGGCGCGGACCTCGCGAATCATGCGAATCTCCAGCGTGAAGATCTTGTCGAAGTGCACGAAGCGGTTCGGCAGCACGTTGAGGATCGCGCAGCTCGCATTGGCGACGACGTTGAGAGCGAGCTTGCTCCACTTCAACGCGCGCCAGTCTTGCACGATCTTTACCGTCAAACCGGTGGAAGCAAAGGTCGCCCCGAGCCAGTTGTACGCGTTGGCCCCGACCGGGGCTAGCGCCAATCCACCCTCCTTTGCGGGGCGGGCGTTGCCGTCGCGATCGCGATCGATCGGCGTGGTCAAAGCGGCGGCAACGACGTTGTCGGCGCCGAACGCCGCCGCCAGCCGTTCCTCATTCCCCACGCCGTTCTGAGGCGAGACGAAGACGCATTTCTCGGGCGTGAGGATTGCGCGGCGCAGCGTCTCGATTGCGGATTCGGTGTCGTAGGCTTTGGTTGCAACCAGCGCCACGTCGGCGTCGTACGGCGTCACCTCTTCCAGCGCGCGCGGCGCATACGCCACTTCCACGCCGACGCCGCGCAGCAAATCGCCGGCATACGTTCCCATGGCACCCTTGCCGACGATGTACACCCTCACGACGCAAATCCCGTCGAACCGAAACCGCCGTCGCCTCGTGGGGTCGGCGGCAGTTCGGCCACTTCGTCGAAGGACGCACGCGAGACGGGTGATACGACGAGTTGCGCGATGCGATCGCCGCGGCGAATGACCACCGGCTCGCCGCCGAGGTTGGCGAGCACGATCGCGACCTCGCCGCGGTAATCGGCGTCGATGGTTCCGGGCGAGTTCAAACAAGTAATGCCGCGGCGTATCGCCAGCCCGCTGCGCGGACGCACTTGCGCTTCGTAACCAACGGGAAGCGCGATGGAAAAACCGGTAGGAACCAACGCGCGTGCGCCGGGCAATAGCGTCAACTCTTCGCGAATCGCAGCGCAGAGATCGGCCCCTGCGGCGTGCTCGCTCATATAGGCGGGTGCCGGCAATCCTTCGCCTTGCGGCAAGCGCTGCAGCGCAACGCGCACGCTTTCCACGTCAGACCAACACTATAACTGGGCTAGCTCTTCGCGGAAACTCTCGATGTCCCGGAACGACCGGTAGACGCTAGCGAATCGAATGTAGGCGACGGGATCGAGGCTGCGCAGCGCCTCCATCAACTTCTCGCCCACCAAGGACGAGGCCACCTCGCTCTCGCCGCGGGCGAACAACTCGCGCTCGAGGTCGGCGGCTACCGCTTCCATACGGCTCTCCGAAATTGGGCGCTTCTCGCAGGCCTTGCGCAGGCCGGCAAGGATCTTTTCGCGGCTGTACTGCTCGCGCCGGCCATCTTTTTTGACGACGAAGAGCCGCGGAACTTCCATACGCTCGTAGGTAGTAAAACGGTGCTTGCAGCGCGGATCCAGACATTCGCGCCGCCGCCGAACCACGGTCTCGTCGTCGCGCGAGTCCACGACACGCGTTTCACTCGTGCGACAAGTTGGGCAAGTCAGCGGTAACTCTCTCCCCCACGGCACATATTGTGGGTGCACGTATTATACGTCACTACGGGTAGTTAACGCAAAAAAGCCCCGACGCGCCGTGCGCGTGCGGGGCCTTTTTGCCAAATGTGCGCGCTGTGCTATGCGGCGCCGATCTTGAACATCTTCGTCCCGCAGACCGGGCACTTACCCTCGGTCGCCGGACGGCCGTTTTTCATTGTGATTTGGACGGCGTCTTTGATCTCGCGCTTAGCCTTGCACTTGACGCAGTACGCTTCTGCTGCCAACTCTGCTTCCTCCGTGGGGCGAGGCTATTCCGTCGTGCGCCGATTCCCCCTGCACGGCCTTCCTTGCCCGCAGGCGGGTACCGCGTGATTGGAGGCCGCGTGCATGACCCGGTCTACGAAAGTCGCAGCCGAATCGAGGCTGCCCGCGGCAGACCCTTCGAAGTGGCCGCCGCCGGCCTGTGGCGCTGCGGCGAGCTGGACGCGCTGGCGCGGCCCTGCGTGGCCATCGTGGGCACCAGAGCGGCCACCCCATACGGTATCCGGCTGGCCCACCGCTTCGCCTCCGAGCTCGGTGCCGCAGGCTGCACGATCGTCTCCGGCCTTGCCTTGGGCATCGACCGGGCGGCGCGCGAGGGCGCGCTGGCGGCCGCCGCCCCCACGGTGGGCGTGCTGGGGAGCGGCCACCGCTGCTTTTTTCCCAAGCGCAACCTAGCGCTCGCAAGCGAAATGGTGGCCGAGGGCGGCGCCGTGCTCTCTCCCTATCTGCCCGACCACCCGGCTTTTCCGAGTCAGTTTCTCGAACGCAACGGCATCGTCGCGGCGCTCGCCGATGCCGTGCTGGTCGTCGAAGCTCCGGCTCGCAGCGGAGCGCTCAATACCGCCGGATGGGCGGCAGGGCAGATTCCGGTTCTCGCAGTTCCGGGCGACGTCGATCGCAAGCACGTCGCCGGCTGTTTGGCGCTGATCCGCGACGGCGCGACGCTGGCCCGCAGTGCGAACGACGTGCTCGAGTCGTTGGGACGCCTGCCGCTTCCGACGCTCGCGCGCGCGGCACCCTCGACGCGCGACCCGACGGCGCGCGCGTTGCTCGAAGCGATCGACGCCGGCGCTGCAACGTTCGACGAGATCGTCGCCAAAAGCGGCATCGCGGCGGCGGCGGCTCTCGCCTCGCTCGCGCTCTTGGAACTCGACGGAGCGGTGGAATCGGCGGGAGCCTCGCGCTATTCGCGGGTCGCACCGCTATGCGGCGGCGAAAAAGCCTGATGCATGAGTTTGGACGACGCGCTGCGCGCCTTTTCCGACGCCGCTGCGGCGGCCGTTGCCGAGACGTATCCGGGGGAGCCCCCCGCCATTGCGTTTGAGGCACCGCGTCGTCCCGAGTTTGGCGACTTCTCGACCAACATCGCGTTCTCGCTGGCGAAGCGCGCGCGCAACGCGCCGCAAGAGGTCGCGAAAACGATCACCGGCGTAATCGACGCGCGCAATCCCGAACTGGCCGAACGCTTCAGCAGCATCGAGGCCGTCGGCGGCTTCATCAACTTACGCCTGGCTCCAACGGTGTGGCAGAGCGTCGTCGCCGAGATTCTCCAAAAAGGTGCGGATTTCGGGCGGATGCCGCGCCGCGGCGTGCGCGTCTCGCTGGAGTTCGGCAGTGCCAATCCGACCGGACCGCTGGTCGTCGTGCAGGGCCGTTCGATGTCGATCGGCGCGACGCTGGCCAATACGATGCGCTTCTGCGGCTACGACGTGTACGTCGAATGGATCATCAACGATGCGGGCGGACAGCTCGACGCGCTCGGGCGTTCGATCTATGCGCGCTACCGCGCGCTCTTGAGTCCGGGCTATCCTTTTCCGGAAGACGGCTACCCCGGCGAGTATTTGATTCCGATTGCACGGCGCATCGAAAGCCGCGACGGAGAGCGCTGGGTCAACGCAGCCGAATCGGAGTGGCTCCCCTATTTTTCGGCTTTCGGTCGCGACGAACTCGTCGGCGAGCAGCGGCGCACCGCAGAACGCTTCGGGATCGTTTACGACTGCTGGCAGAGCGAGCGCGAGCTGCACGAGAGCGGCAAGGTGCGCGAAGGCATCGATCGCCTGGGCGAGCTCGGCTTGACCTACGAACTAGACGGCGCGCTCTTCTTCCGCGCGACGAACTTCGGGGACGACAAGGATCGCGTGCTTCTGCGCAGCGACGGACGGCCGACCTATTTCTGCATGGACGTTGCCTACCATTACCAGAAGCTCAAGAGTAGCGATCGCGTCGTCGACATTCTCGGTCCGGACCATCACGGATACATCGAGCGGCTCAAGGGAATGGCGTCGGCGCTCGGCTATCCCGGGCGCTTGGAGGTCATCATCGCCCAGCAGATCGCGTTGATGCGCGGCAGCGAGCAAGTTGCGATGAGCAAACGCGCCGGCGAGATCGTGACGCTCGACGAGATCATCGACGAGGTCGGGCTCGATGCGGCCCGCTTCTTCTTCATCATGCTGGCGATCGAGTCGCCGCTGACCTTCGATCTCAAGCTGGCCGTCGAGAAAGAGAGCGAGAACCCCGTCTATTACGTGCAGTACGGACACGCCCGCATCGCCTCGGTATTGCGGCGGGCGTTGCCCCAGGACGTGCGCGACGCGCGGGCTGCATCGCTCGCCCCGCTAGTGCATCGCTCCGAGTTGGCGCTGGCGCGCCGTCTGGCCGAGTTTCCAGCTGTGGTCGCCGGCGTCGCCGAGCATCTTGCAGCGCATCGTCTAGCGCGTTACGCCCGCGACGTCGCCGCCGACTTCCACCAGTTCTATACCGAGTGCAAGATCTTGGCCGAAGAGCGCGAGGTGCGCCTGGCGCGGCTGGCGCTTTCTTTGGCCGCCAAGAGCGTTCTTTCGCGCGCGCTTTCCCTGGCGGGCGTGAGCGCGCCGGATTCGATGTAGTTGTCCGGCATAGCGGCCGCGCTCTGGCTGCTCGGCCTCTATGCCGCGGCCCCGGCCCTACGCTCGGGCGAACGGTACGTTCTCGCCGACCGGTGGCGC
>DATAPM010000051.1:0-7513 GCA_036265225.1 Vulcanimicrobiaceae bacterium | reverse complement strand
CGCTGGGCCCGGATCCCGAACCGTTCCAAAGAACCGTGCCGTCGGGCCGCAGCATCGACGGGCCGATCTCGCCCGGAGGCAGATAGCAGTCCTTCGGTTTGGGGCCGTAGACTAAGCATTGATGGAAGGGCGAGGGCGAATGCAGATCGACGATCGTCGAGCCGGCCGTCTTCCACGTGCTGGTGAGCGGGTTATATATCTCGGAGTTGGGCGCGTTGAGAACGTCGGCGGTTAGCACCGTGCCGTCGGCGAGGAGCGTCCAACCTTCCTCGGCGTTCCAGTCGGATTTGCCCTTATGCGAAACCGTTTTCCACTGCAGGCTCTTGGACGGATTCAGGATTGCATCCCACGGATGGAGTTTGTCGCCGAGCAGCACTCGTCCGTTGGCAAGCACGGTAATGGGCGAATCGCCGATCCATTTCCAGCGCTTGGGATGTCCCATCTTCGTCCAAGTGCCTTTGACCGGATCGTAGATCGCTCCCAAGTGAACGAGCTGCAGATCGTAGTTTCCGGGACTGTTGTACTCGCCGCCCATGAACAACATCCGCCCGTCGGCGAGCACGACAGACGATCCCGCCGAAGGGGCATATCCGGCCTGCAGCGACCCAACCTGCGTCCAGGTTCCGGTCGCGTAACTCCCCGACGAGTCGGGCGTGTACTTATAGAAAGTATTTCCCGAATAGCTCTGGGCGAGCACGGTTCCATCGGTCATCAGCCACGCGAGTTGCATGCCTACCGGCGGATTGCGTTTGATGCGCGAAAACATGCCGGGGTGCGAGGGTCCAAGACCGGCAAACGGAACGCCGCCGGTTCCGGGAATAAGCGAGCGGCCGCCGGAGCATCCGGACAAACCGACCGAAATAATGGCGGCGAGCGCGGTGGCTGCCGGCGCAAGTCGAGAACGAAGCACGCAAATACCTCCAAGAAGAAGCGACAAAGCGACCCGTGTTTTTCGAAATCGGGGAGCGCTTTCCCGCTCCTGTGGTGCGGCAGGAATCCGCCGTTTATTCAGACTTTCTTCACGCCAGGTCGCTAAAGTTTTGCCATGGGTACCAAACATTTGGCCGTGGCCCTAGCAGTCGTTGGACTCGGAGTCAGCGCCTGCGGAGGACGCCCGATCGGCAGCAGCGCCCCAGGCGGCTCGATCGTGCTTCCCTCCGTCGATTCCGACCTCGCTATGGAAGCCGTGCTGCCGGGACACACGATTGGGGAGAAACTCCCCCGAGAAGGCTTAGGCAAAATCTACGACAAGAAGTGGCAAGCGACGCTGGGAGGTTTCTCTCAGCGGACCTTCTCCCAGGCGCTGGGGTTTCCGCCAGGTACGAAGATCACGATCCGCAACCTTTCGCGTAGCATCACGCACACACTCAACGTCGTAAAAGAGATCTCCGGCCCTCCGGCCCGCTTTCCCAAAGCTCCGCAGCTGTCGATAAAGGCAGAAGGTAACGGAAAGATGGGGACGGGGTATGCCAGCGGTCCGATCAAACCTGGCAAGTCGGTAACGGTAACGCTCGTTAAGGACGGCACGTACCTCATCGGCTGCGCCTATCACTACTCTGAAGGCATGCGCGACGTGATCGTGATCGGACCGCATGCTCAACCGGGGCCGCAGGCCACCGGGACACCGACCTCGGGTCCGACGAACAGTCCGACTCCGCGCTCCAGCTACGATCCGTAGCGAGCGGCGCGATTTAGCTAGGAGAGCGAATCTGCAAACGTGAAATTCACTCTCCTCGCTATTGAGCGTGAGAGGATGGCGGATCGTGCGCGTTGCCTTGGTTTTCGTTTGTGCCCTTCTACTGGGTGGCTGTTCCCGCTTTGCCGGGGCACCCGCCATGCCGGGAGGCCAGGTCGCGCCGGCGGCGCAGTTCTCGGACGACCGGTACGGCCGCTACACTTCGATCTATAGTTTTGCCGGTCAGGCCAGCGGAGGCGCTCCGCAAGCCGGTCTCATCGCCGTAAATGGTAAGCTTTACGGAACCACCTCGTCGTACGGCAGTGGTTACGGCACCGTCTTTGAGGTGAGCCCGTTCGGCGATCTGACCGTGCTGCACACCTTCAACGGATATCCCGACGGTGCATATCCCGCGGCCTCGCTGCTCTGGTTTAACGGTAAACTCTACGGCACGACCTCGGGCGGCGGCACGCACGGCGGCACCGCTTTCTCGATGACGAGGTCGGGTTCCGAGCAAGTCATTCATAACTTCGGCGCGCGCGGCGACGGCGCACAGCCCGAAGCGGGCCTCGTTCAATATAAAGGTTTCCTCTACGGGACGACGCAAAACGGCGGCGCGCACAACAAGGGAAGCGTCTTCGAACTCTCGCGCAACGGCGGCGAGCAGGTGATCTATAGTTTTGCGGGCGGACCCCGCGACGGCGGTCATCCAAACTCGTCGCTGACCGTAGTAAAAAACACGTTCTATGGAACGACTCGCGCGGGCGGGCAGAATAAGGCCGGAGGCGCGGTTTATAAGATCAGTCCGTTCGGTCAAGAACGCGTGCTGCATAGTTTCGGCATCACGTCGGGGGACGGTTCGAATCCAGCCGGGCCGTTGGTCGACCTCAACGGCGAGTTATACGGAACCACGCTGCACGGCGGGAGCGTCGGTCGCGGTTACGGCACCGTTTTCGCGATCAGTACGGGCGGTCAAGAAGTCGTTATTCATAACTTCGGAATCGGCAGGGACGGGGCGTTTCCGGATTCCGGTCTCGTTGCCGCCGGCGGCCAGCTCTACGGCACGACGACGGGCGGGGGAAATAGTCCGCGCAACTCGCGCTTTTGCATCTCTTCGGGGGACGCCCCCATGCGCGGTGGATACTATCGTTGCGGCACGATTTTCAAGATAAGCCCGTTCGGCAATGAAAAAGTGATCTATCGCTTCAAGGGCGATCCCGACGGGGCCAATCCGGAGGCCGGTCTGACCGCGAACAGCGGCATCCTTTACGGGACGACGTATTGGGGCGGTTCGTCGACCTACTACGGAACGATCTTTCGAATCTTTCCCTAAGGCGGCTTAAGAACGGCGCGATTTTCGCGACGTTCGTAATCGCGGCTTAACACTGGCTTGCTAGCATATGGCGCAGTATGGTCTTCGTGCCGGAGATCGATGCGCTGGTTTCACAATGCCGGCTCGCTGCGGCGGGGACGGCGCTGGATTCTGCGGCCGCCCAGACGCCAAGCGAGCGTAAACGGCTGCATCGAGCCCGTGCCTTCGTGCACGCTCTTGCCGGTAACGATCGCGGAATAGCGGCGGCCGCCCTTCCCGAACTGATCGCTTGCCGCGATGCGGCCGGCGCGGCCGAGTACCTCGACGCCATCGCGGAACCCGACGAGACGGACTATCTCTGTGTAGCGGTCGTGCTCACGTGGTCGGGCGAGGCGGAGAGCGCCTACGCACACTTTAGAATGGCCCACGATCGCGCGGTCGCATCGCAGCGGTTCTATCTTGCCAGTGCGATCAAGGAACGTTTTTCGCACCACGCTTTGCTTTTTGGCGACGTCGAACCGGCGCGAGCGGCGATCGACGAAGCGGTCGCAACCGCAGCCTCGTATCGCTTTGCCGGCTGGCTCGCGCGAGCGCTCGCCGCGGCGGCGCGCATCGCTCTCGACGCCGGAGATTTGGAGCGGACGGCTGCGCTACTCGACAGAGCGCGGAACGAGGTGCGCAATCGCGCGGCACTCATGCTTTTCGCCGGAACGGGGGCCCAACTCGCGGTCGAAATGGCCAACGATTTCGCCTTGCGGAGCTGGGTTTCCCCAGACATTCTCGACGTTTCGCTGGGTAGCGATTCTCCCGGGGAAAGCGTCGCCGCCACGATTGCCGCGTTGATTGGTTGCGCCATTCTCCCGGCCGGCGCGCCATTGGCGAGCGCGGTGCGGCGTGCGCTGCAACGAGCGGATAGCGCGGCCAGCGAACCGACGCTCTTCGCCGTGGCGGCGCGCCACGCAGCGCTCGACGACGCGCGCTTTGCCGCGTCGGCCCTGCGAGCCGTCGCCGCGCCGAACCGGCGTTACTTGCGCGCGCACGAACTCTTGGCGCGGGCGCACGTCCTCTTTCGCAGTGGTGAAGAGGGTGGGTGGATCGATCATGCCGGCGATGCCGCGCGCGAGTTCAACGCGATGGGCCTGCGACGTTGGACCAACGAGGCGATGCTGCTGTTAGTCCGTCAGGAACGCGACGTGCACCGTCCGGAGCGGCGCGGACGCTCTACCGGCACGGTATTGACCGGCCGCGAGCAGCAGGTCGCGAACCTCATTCGGCGTGGCGCGCGGAATCGCGAGGTCGCGGTCGCGCTGCAGATCAGCGAGCACACCGTCGAGCGGCACGTCAGCTCCATCCTCGGCCGTCTCGGCTTACGGTCGCGCTGGCAGATCGTCGACCCGGGCAAGACGAGTGAACGTTAAGGTTCCGTAAAGATTATTAGGGGAAACGTAATTACGGGCCCCGCTATCTTAACGACCGCTACAAGTTCCAGGATGCACTACTACACCGCCATCACCTAGCATCAATTTCGGAAGAAGCGGCTGATTTGCCGTCTCTTCGCTGCTGCTGGGAGTCCGAGTTGATCGAAAGAGTGCATCTCGTCCGCTGGCGCGTTCTTCTTGCTGGTCTCTTTTGGCTAGCGGCATTTTGCGCGCGCGCATTTGCCGCATCTGCGGGGATCGTTTCGGGAACCGTCACCGACGACCGCACCCACGCGCCGGTTTCGGGGGTGAAGGTAGAAGCGCGTTCACCCAGCGCTACGTATCACGCCGTCACCGATGCGTCGGGGCACTATCGTTTTTTAGGGATGATTCCCGACGACTACGTGCTCTCGTTTACCTCAACGACGTACGCGCCGTATTCGACGTCAGTCGTCGTGCTCAACGGTTCGCAGCAGACGATTAACGTGCCGCTCTCCAAGACGCTCAAGACGATTGCGTCGACCAAGGCGCGCTCTTCGGGGAGTGCCTTTCAACGCGGGATGACCATCGACACCTATACGGTGACCGGTTCGCAGATCAACACCGTTCAAGGCAAGTCGTTTAACACTAACGAGAACCAGCTGCTGCGCAGCATTCCCAGCGTAACGATCGACAAGACCGGCACCGTCTCGATTCGCGGCGGGTTTGCCTTTGAGGCGGCCTATGAGTTCGAGGGCATCGACTACACGGCGCCCTCGGCTAACCTGCAGAACACCCTGCAGAACATTTCCAACTTCGGCCTGCTCAACGGGGTGGGCAGCGTGCAGCTGATCCCCGGTGCGGGCGATGCGACGCACGGCAACACCGGTACCGGCCTAGTGCTCTTTGGGGCCAAGAACGGCACGTATCCGTCGTATTTTCACGGCGACGCCGAGGCGCTGATGTATCCCTACCTGCACCAGTTAGGGCTGGAGTGGGGCTGGGCCACGCCCAACCAGCGGTTATCGAACTACGCCGGTTTCATCGCGGTGCGGCGCAACTTTCAATACGGCATTCCAGGTACGGCGGCCAACACGCTGGGGACGCTGGGCACCAATGCGGCCAGCTTAGGCAGTACCATCGACCCCAATCTGGTCTACTACGCGCCGCAGTATCTGTCGTCCAACGATTTCGTCGACAATTTGATTTACCGGTTCGGCAAGAACCAGGGTCAGCGGCTCCAGTTCTTCATTCAGGATCAGGCGATCACCCAGCAGCTCGACTATGGCGGCTATCAATACTTGCCGTACATCTCGGGTGGCACGACGGCCGGAAAGTGCGCGCCCTACCCGATAATCGGTCCGGTTGGGCCGATCAACAGCGCGCAGCAGAACTACGCTTGCAACTCGCTCATCCCGCTCTTTCCCGGCCAGCCCAACACCTACGCCTTCGTTTCGCAGGCCGACACGCTCAAGAGTCCGTTCTTAGCCTACAAGCTCGAATACGGCGTCAATCTCGGCACGTCGACCTTGCTGACGGCGCGGTACTTCCGGACGTTCTTACAGCAGTCGCAGGACATGCCGGCGCAAGGCATCTTCGCGCAGCCCTACGGCGGCAAACGCACCGCCGGCCAGTTCGACCTGACCACGCAGATCGCCGCCAAGAACACGCTAAAGTACGGCGGCATCTACGAGTACGTGGTGCCCTTCGGCGATCGCTACGACTTCGCGTCGTACACGGCGTTCACGACGCCGGCCTACATCGTGACCTATGCCATCACTCATCCGCTCCAACCGCTGCCGCTGCCATACACCTACCAAGGGTTACTTCCCAACAATAATCCGAGCGCGCAGCAAGGCCTGGAACAAGATTTCTTTGCACCCTCGTTCTGCGCGCAAGTGCATCTCTCGACCAACTGCGGCTACCTGAGCTCGTACTTTCCGCATGGCTTGCGCTTTCCGTTCGAGCAAGACGTGGCCACGGTTTCACAGCAGCAGTACGGCGCTTACCTGCAAGACACCATCGAAATGAGCACGCGCTGGCGGGCCGAGGCCGGCGTACGCCTCGACGGCTACAACTTCCAGATTCCGACACAAGCCGGTGCGCCGGCATCGATTCCCGCCGTGGAGCACCAGCGACTTTACGAGCCGCATCTCGATGCTTCGTACTCACCCGATCGGGCCGACACCATCCGGGTGGGCTTCGGCCATACCCTCTCGATGCCGCTGCCCAGCATCTTGGGCGCCGACGTCAGCCGCGTACCGTACGCCTCATTCGAGAAGATTCCGTCGTTCGACAACTCGACCGGCAGAGCGGCGCAGTACTGCGGACCGCTGGCCAACGCGCTCTGCCACAGCTACGCCGATCAGCTCTACTGGCTAACGCGCGATTATCGTTTCGGGAGCTCGACGCTGGAGGCGCCGCTGGTGGGAGCGACCTTTACCAACATCGACGTCTCTTGGGCGCACGAGTTTCACGACGGCTCGGCGATCAAACTGACGCCGTTCTACCGGCGCGGGTATAACGTCATCGAGCAGACCGCGCAAGTCATCGGATTCAACTACCAGACCGGCTCGCCCGTCTACGGCGACGTCGCCTATTCCAACCAAGGCATTCAAAAAGCCACCGGTGTTGAGGCCCTCTACACCAAGCAAGTCGCCATCGGCCTCTCGGCGCAGATCGGCGCGACCTACATCAGCCAGTTCGGAAACGAACCGCCCGGCGCGTTCCTCCAACCGGCCGCGCTCGCATTAGGCGAGGTCTATCGCTCCCCCGATCTCTCGCCGTTCCAAATGAATATCGCGCTGGATTATAAGTCGTCACACGGCTGGCGCATCGATCCGGTCGTCGGTTTCAACGCCGGCTATCCGTACGGCGAGGGCTACTACACCGCGGTGTACTGCAACGGCATCCCGGTCATCGTTCCCAACACCAGCCTTGGCGTGATCTACTCCCAGACGCCGGGATACATCGATCCGCTCGATCCGGGCACGTGCACCAAGCCCAATATCGCCGCCACGCGCGGCATTCACGAACCGGGGTTACCCGGCGGCTTGCTCACGACGCCGCGAGTGGATGCCGATCTCACCGTGGAGTATCGCCCGATGACCAAGGTGCTCAACGGTCAAT
>DATAPM010000050.1:0-4207 GCA_036265225.1 Vulcanimicrobiaceae bacterium | reverse complement strand
CTACAACGACGATACCGGCGCGTTCGTATTAAACTACGACCAGGACGGAAACTATCAGGATAATTTTACGGCCGACGAGATCTTCCCCGTCCTGTTCAATATCGCCGACTACGAGCAGCGGCGCGCCATCCTAACGCGGCTGCAAGAAGCCGACTTTGTGACGCCGGTGGGCATCCGCACGATCTCCACCGCCGACGCATGGTACTTTCCGTCGTACGGTTTCGGTTTGCTGGGCGGGGTCTGGCCCGACCTCACGCTTTGGTACACGGTGGCCCTGGCGCGCAACGGCATGGTCGACGAGGCGGTGCATTTTCTCAGCATCTCTTACCTGGCGATGGAGGGCGGCAGCCCGCGCAACACCGTCCCCGGTGAGTTTGCCGAGTGGTTCGACGGCGGTTCGCTAAGCAATCGCGGCATGTATCTCTCGCCGTGGACCGGCGCAAAGTATCTTTGGGCGGTAGCCGAAACGGTCGGCGGCCTCAACGGCTATCGCACCAGCGGGCGCCCCCACCTCGCTCCGCTGCGCCCCAAGGGTTGGCAATGGATCGCCGCGGCACGCGTGCACTGGGGCGGCCATCGCTGCACCTACGTCGTCGATTTGCGCAACGACACGATCTATGGCAACATGCCCGAGCTCTCGGCCGAGGAGCCTTTCAAGTGCATTTACGCCGGGCGCGACGTCAGCGACGAAGTAACGACCTCGCCCGTCGAGGTGGGCGCCATCGCCTTCGAAGATGAAGCTGGGGCGGTGCGCATCTTCCTGGGCAACCATTTGGACCGGGCCCGCGACGTGCTGATCGAGTTCCGGGGGCATACGGCACGCGTCGACATGGCGCCGGGCGATCTGCGTGAGGTGCATCTCATCGGCAAGCCCAGTGACCGGCGCGCGAAGGCGGCGAAGCTGGACGTCGTCCGGCCACTCGCCAGGGTATAAGCGCTCGAATGCAGCCCTCGATGCGTATCCCGACCATCGTCCTGGCTATCGGCGCGGTCGTATTGCTCGCCGCCGTTGCGATTGGCGAACGCATGGGCAATCGGGTCATCGGGCAAGCGACCGAACAGCAGCTGCAATCGGTAGTCCCGGCGGCCGTCTCGCCTTCACCCAACTCCTCGCCCCAGGCTTACGGGCCGGACTGGAAGCGCTCCCAGTCGCTCTCCGCGGCGGGGGATCCGCGCTTCCCCGACCCCCGGGTGCCTCCCAAACCGCTTCCGACGCTGCCCCCGACGCCAAAGCCTCGGCCGACCCCCATTCCAACGGCGACGCCGAATCCGAACATTCCGATTTGGCGCCAGAAGCCGCTGCCAACCTATACGCCGTCTCAGGAGCCATCAGGGGAACCCGCAGCCATACCGACTGAGAACGGCGAGGGCGCGCCCGGTCCGACCCCGACGCCACCCCCAGGCCCTCGGCTGAGGTCCTACTAAATTAGACGTATGGAAACAACCGGAACCGTAACCGTTAAGCGCGGTCTCGCGCAGATGCTCAAGGGCGGCGTCATCATGGACGTCGTCACGCCCGAACACGCCGCCATCGCTCAAGAAGCCGGCGCCGTTGCCGTTATGGCGCTAGAACGAATCCCCGCAGATATTCGAGCCGCCGGGGGCGTAGCGCGCATGAGCGCCATCGAGCTGATTCGCAGCATTATGGATACGGTCACCGTTCCGGTGATGGCCAAGGTGCGGATCGGGCACTTTGCCGAGGCGCAAGTGCTGCAGCAGCTCGGCGTCGACTACATCGACGAATCGGAAGTGCTGACTCCCGCCGACGATAAGTATCACGTGGACAAGCACGCCTTTACGACGCCCTTCGTTTGCGGCGCACGCGATCTCGGTGAAGCGCTTCGCCGGATCGCCGAAGGCGCCGCGATGATTCGCAGCAAGGGCGAAGCCGGCAGCGGCAACATCGTCGAGGCGGTGCGGCACATGCGCGCCATCGGCGACGCCATTGCCGAGCTAAAGGTCACGCGTAAGGAGGAGCTGGTAGCGCGGGCGCGCGACCTCGGTGCGCCGCTCGAACTCGTGGCGCAGGTTGCCGCCGAAGGACGGCTTCCGGTCGTGCTCTTTTGCGCCGGAGGCGTTGCCACGCCGGCCGACGCTGCCTTGATGATGCAGCTCGGCGCCGAGGGTATCTTCGTCGGCAGCGGCATCTTTAAATCGAAGGATCCCAAACGTTTCGCTCGGGCGATCGTCGATGCGACGACGCATTTCAACGATCCGAGCGTTGTGATGGAGGCTTGCAGGTCGCTGGGGATCTCCGAAGCGATGGCCGGTTTGGACGTCCGCCGTCTCGACGAGTCGGAGCTGCTCGCGCCGCGTGGCAATTAGCGTAGGCGTTCTCGCGCTTCAAGGTGACGTCGCCGAACATCTCGCGGCGCTCGAGTCCACCGGTGCCTCGGCAATCGCGGTAAAGACGCCCGGCGATTTCGCGCGGGTCGAAGCATTAGTCGTTCCGGGCGGCGAGTCGACGACCGTGATGAAGCTGCTCGAGCGCGCCGGGCTCGACCGCCCTATCGTCGAGCGAGTGCGCGGCGGCATGCCCCTCTGGGGAACCTGCATGGGAATGATCGTCGCGGCGCGCGACGTCGCCGATCTCGAACAGCCCACGCTGAGCCTCATCGACATCACCGTTCGGCGCAACGCGTTCGGACGTCAGAACGACTCGGCCGAAATCGATCTGGCAATTCCGGTGCTGGGCGACCGGCCCTTCCCGGCCATCTTTATCCGGGCTCCTTGGATCGAGCGCCACGGTCCGGGGGTCGAACTTCTCGCCGAACGCGAGGGACGCGGCGTTATGGTTCGCGAGAAGAACGTGCTGGCGACCTCCTTCCATCCGGAACTGACCGGCGATCTTCGCGTGCACCGCTATTTTCTCGAGATGCTGGACCAGCAAGGGAAGGTCTCGACCGCGGCGTAACTTTCGAGGCGAGATGTCTACGCGCGCCGACTCCCAGGATATAGAGGGAGCGGGGTTTGTAGGGCAGATTCCGCCCGTCGAGCCCCTGCTGAGCGAAGTCATCGCGACGCTTGCGCTCGCCGCGCACGCATATCTCACCGACGAACGAGGCCACGAACCCGACCACGCATCGGCGGAAATCGCCATAGACGTCGCAAGCTCCGCATTCGAACGCGTCAAAGAACGATTGAGGCCGGAACAGCGGTTAGCCATCACACAGATGCTAACCGAAACCCGATTAACGTTTGTTCGAAAGCGAGGCACCTAGGATGCCTCGTTTTGATAGCCGGGAAAACGCCGCGTGAGCGAAGTCCTCGTACTGAATTTCACTTACGAAGCGCTGAACGTCACCAGTTTTCAGCGCGCGGTCAAGCTCATCTTCGCCGGAAAGGCGGAGATGCTGCACGGCCGCGAGAGGATTCTGGCTTCTCCGACGTACGAAATGCGCATGCCCTCCATCATTCGCATGCTCTACTATATTCGGCGGCCGATGCAGAAGGTGGCGCTGACCAAGAAGAACGTTTTGATTCGCGACGATCACACGTGCCAATACTGCGGCACCCACGGCGAGCGTTTGATGACCGTCGACCACGTAACGCCGAAGAGCCGCGGAGGCGACTCGACCTGGGAGAACCTCGTCTGCGCCTGCATGCGCTGCAATAACCGTAAGAACAACCGTCTCCCGCAAGAAGCGAACATGAAGATGCTGCGCAAGCCTCGCCAACCAAAGTACATTCCGTGGATTCAAATCAAGCGCAACACGCTGCCCGACGAATGGGGCAAGTTCCTGTTCCTCTACAACGTCTCTATCGACGAGCGAATCGAGGCTTAGCTCGTTCGCTTCGCTGCGAATCGGTAGCTGCGAATGCCCCTCCAAAATCGCGTCACGCCGTTCGGCGAAGTCGCCGCCCTCCCGGGGCGCGGCATGCTTATGGGCAATCGCGGCGTTTTGCACGACGACGACCGCCGCATCGTGCGCACTTGGGACGTACGCCGTTGGATCGCCTGCGTTTTGGAGTTCCGCGGCCGCAAGCGCGAGGTAATGACCCCGCGCCGGTACACCGAGCTCTTCTTTCTCGACGAAGCCGCGGCATTTAGTGCCGGGCACCGTCCTTGTGCCGAGTGCCGGCGTGCCGATTACGTGCGATTTCGCGATCTATGGGTGGCCCGTTTCGGACGGCCGGCCGGTGCCGACGACGTGGACGCCCGCATTCACGGCGATCGTCTGGACGGCAAAACGAAGCGAACCTATCG
>DATAPM010000049.1:0-3434 GCA_036265225.1 Vulcanimicrobiaceae bacterium | reverse complement strand
ACCCTGGTTTTTTGGAGTACCGCAAAGCCGGTGACGTCCGCGGCGCCGGAGCGGTCATCGAGTGGGCCGACGCCGGACCCAACTCCTACCGCGATCTCGACGGACGACGCTATATCGACTGTTTAGGCGGCTTCGGCATATTCAACGTCGGTCACCGCCATCCCAAAGTCGTCGCCGCCGTGCAGAATCAGCTGCGCCGGCAGCCGCTCCATAGCCAAGATTTGCTCGACCCGCTGCGCGCCATGCTTGCCAAAGCGCTCTCAATGCTGACGCCCCAGGGGCTCGACTTTAGCTTCTTCTGTAACAGCGGAACCGAGGCCGTCGAAGGAGCGCTGAAGCTCGCGCGTGCCTACGATCCGTTCAAACAGACGATCGTCGCTGCCACCAAGGGTTTTCACGGAAAAAGTTACGGCTCACTCTCGGCGAGCGCCAAAGCCGAGTTCCGGCGTCCGTTCGGACCGATGTTGCCGAACATCGAGCACGTGCCTTTCAACGACTTGCCCGCGCTGCGTGACATGATGACCTCATGTAAGGCCGTCGGCGAGGACGTCGGCGCGGTTTTGCTCGAGCCAATCCAGGGCGAAGGCGGCGTCAACATACCCGACGACGATTATCTTCCAGGCGTTCGCGCGCTCTGCGACGAGTTCGGTTCGCTGCTGATCTTAGACGAAGTTCAAACCGGCATGGGCCGTACCGGAAAGATGTTCTGCTGCGAACACTATGGCGTCGCACCGGATTTGATCTGCCTCGCCAAGGCTTTTGGCGGCGGAGTCATGCCGGCGGGGGCAGTCGTGGGGCGGCGCGAGATATTTTCGCGTCTCTTCGATAATCCGTTCTTGCACACGTCGACGTTCGGAGGAAATCCACTCGCTTGCGCCGCGGCGCTGGCAACGATCAACGTGCTGATCGAGGAGCGATTGCCCGAGCGCGCCGCGATCATGGGCGAACGCATGCTGGCCGGCATCCGCCGTTCCGTCAAAGGCCACGACGATTTGGTGGTCGGCGTTCGCGGTAAAGGGCTGCTGATGGCGCTGGAGTTCCGCGATCACGAGACTGGTTTCGAACTCGGCAAGCGGATGCTCGATCGCGGCGTCTTGGTTTCGGGCACGCTGGTCAACGCCCGCGTCATTCGGGTCGAACCGCCGCTGACGATCACCGAGGAAGAGGCCGATTACGTGTGCCAAGCGCTGGCCGAAAGTTTAGATGAAATGTCCCCCCACGGTCACCCCGAGCGACCGAGTCACCCTGAGCTTGTCGAGGGGTAGGAGTCGAGAACCTAATGCAAACGGCAACGCATCCGGCGGCAAACGCGCAGGAAATCCTCAAGCACCTTCCACGTGTCGACGGCGTGATTCCCATGTACGCGGGCGGCGAGTGGAAACTCGCCTCCGAGGGGGGAGCCCGCGAGATCCTCAATCCATCGAACGGTCGCGTGATCGCGACGATTGCAGAAGCGTCCGTCCTAGATACGCAGGCAGCCATCCTCGCTGCGCGCAAGGCCTTCGACGAAGGGCCGTGGGGCAAAACCAGCGCGGCCGATCGCGCGGCGTTGCTCTTCAAGCTGGCCGATGCGATCGACGCGCACCGCGACGAGTTCATGCGCATCGACACGCTCAACAACGGCAAGCCCCTGCGCGAGACCGAGTACGATGCCGTAGACGCGGCCAACTGTTTCCGTTACTATGCCGGGCTCGCGACCAAACCGCACGGTCAGACCTTCGACGTACCGGCGCCCTCGCAAACGTTCACCGTTCGCGAACCGATCGGCGTCTGCGGGCAGATCGTGCCGTGGAACTATCCGCTGCTGATGGCGACGTGGAAACTCGCGCCGGCGCTGGCGGCCGGCAACGTCTGCGTCATCAAGCCGTCGGAGCTTACCCCGCTGTCGACGATTCGCTTGGCGATGCTTATGCACGAGGCCGGCTTTCCCGCCGGCGTCGTAAACGTCGTTCCCGGCGCGGGCGCAACGGTTGGCCACACGATCGCGGCAAGCCATCTCGTGGACAAAGTAGCCTTCACCGGCGGCACCAAGACGGGGCGCAGCATCATGCACGACGCCGCCGGAAACTTGAAGAAGATTTCCCTCGAGCTCGGAGGGAAGTCGCCAAATATCGTCTTTGCGGACGCCAATTTCGATACCGCGATTGACTACGCGCTCTTCGGCATTTTTGCCAACGCCGGACAAGTCTGTTCTGCCGGATCGCGCCTAATTCTCGAGCGTTCGCTTCACGACCGGTTTATGGAGCGGCTGGTCGAACGAGCAAAGAAAATCCGCGTAGGCGACGGCTTCGATCCGCAAACGGAAATGGGGCCGATTATCTCGCCCGTACACCGCGAGCGCATCGAGAACTATGTCGCGACCGGGGTCGGAGAGGGTGCGGCGCTGCTTTGCGGCGGGAACCGTTTAGGCGGCCCCCTCGCCGAAGGTAACTATATCGCCCCAACGATCTTTGGCGAAACGACGCCCGATATGCGCATCGTTCAAGAGGAGATTTTTGGGCCGGTGCTGGTCGTGCAAACCTTCGACAGCGAAGCCGAAGCCATTCGCTTAGCGAACGACACGATCTACGGTCTGGCCGGCGCGGTCTTCACCCAAGACGTCTCCAAAGCGCACCGCGTGATTCGCAAAATGCGCGCCGGCATCACGTGGATCAACACCTATCATCCGACGTATAACGAAGCGCCGTGGGGCGGTTACAAGCAGTCCGGCATCGGGCGCGAACTCGGCACCTACGGCTACGACGCTTACACCGAGGTCAAGCAGATCAACGTCAACCTCGACGTCGAACCTTCGGGCTGGTTTAGCGAATAAGAGCGCGTCAATCCGCGCCGGAACGCTGCGCGCTGCTCTTACTCACGCGCGATAGGATTGCCTCGAAGCGGGCTGATGCCTAAGCGCGAGAGCGCTCGGTCCGCCAAGACCTTACCCCCGGTTTGGCAGCTCGGGCAATAGTTCGTTTCGTTATCGGCATACCGTATGCGCCGAATCGTCTCGCCGCACCGCGGGCACGGCTTGCCGTAACGCCCGTGCACCGCCATATCGTCACGAAACGCCGTCACCTTTTCCGGAAATTTGCGATCCGCGCCGGCGCTCAACCGCTCGATCCACGCGTGCAGCGTTTCGCGCGTTGCCACAAAGAGTCGCTCCCACTCGCCCGGCTTAAGCTTCTGCGTTAGTGCCAGCGGCGAGAGTTGCGCGGCGTGCAAGATCTCGTCGGAATACGCGTTGCCAATCCCGTCGATCGCATGCGGATCGGTCAACGCCCGTTTGAGCGTGCGATTCTCCGCTCTTAGCGCCGCCACGAATTCGCCCAAGCTGCTCGCGAAGACGTCGATGCCGCCGCGATCCATAGCAGCGACGGCTTCGCTTCCTTGCACGACGTGCAGCGAGGCCCGCCGTTTGCTACCGGCCTCGGTGAGTACCAGCGACCCGT
>DATAPM010000048.1:0-3318 GCA_036265225.1 Vulcanimicrobiaceae bacterium | reverse complement strand
ATCATTGCTTTTTCGACCTCGCATGTTTTCGAACGCATCGCCGACTTCACCGTCGCCGCGCCCAAGAGTGCGATCGTCGAGGACGACGACGCGCTCGACGCTCTCTACACGGCGACTGCTGAAGCAACGCAAGCGGCAATTTACGACGCGCTCTTCGAAGCGCGCACGATGACCGGTCGCGACGGCGCGACCGTCTATGCGCTGCCGGTGCCCCGCGTTATCCAGATGCTCGAGGCCGCCGGGGCTATTTCGGCTATGGGTCGTAGCGCCGCTCGAGGACCCCGGGCGACGAAATCGGACCGCAGGCGCCCGGCTCGCCGTATTACGGCCGGTGGTTCGAGGACCCCGACCGCTACCGCTGGGAACTCCGGGCTATCGGGCGCTGATCATCCACTGAACGCCGAAGCGGTCGGTGAGCTAGCCGAACTTGCCGCCCCAAAACTGATCGGCGAACGGCATCTCGACGCTCCCGCCCTCCGCGAGCGCGTCAAAGACGCGTGCGGCTTCTACCGCGTCGCTTGTCGAGAGCGAGAGGGCGACGTCGTCCTCGCCATCGGGCCCGGGACCCGGCCGGCCGTCGGAGGCCATGAACTTGACGTCGCCGGACTCAAAGCTGGCGTGCATGATCTTGTTCTTATAGTCGGCGGAGACTTCGGATTCCATCGGGGACCCGGCGAAACGATTGAGCTCGCTAATCTCGCCGCCTAAGCACTGTTTGTAAAAGTTGAGCGCTTCCTCGCAGCGCCCGTGAAAGAAGAGATACGGCTCGAGTTGCATGGGATCGGTGCTCCTTTCGGCGGCGCGGTTCGCGGCCGAAGCCGGCGTTTCCGTCAGGTTGCCGGACTTGACGTAAAGAGGTCCGCTCGCGCGAGACACGGTAGACTTTGGCGTGTCCTCGCAGTTCGTGCACCTGCACGTTCATTCGGAGTACTCGCTGCTCGACGGGGCCTGCCGAATCGATCGTCCGGGAGACCTGCGGGCAGGACTTTGCCGCCGCGCTGCTGAGTCGGGCGCGACCGCGCTGGCCTTGACCGATCATGGCGTCATGTACGGCGCGATGGAGTTTTATTATGCCGCGCGAGAAATGCGGCTGACGCCGATTCTCGGCTGCGAGGCTTACGTCGCACCGCGCGGGCGTCTCGACCGCACCATGCGCGACGAAGGACACGTGACGCTGCTGGCCGCCGACTTGATCGGCTACCGCAATCTGATCGCGCTGGTCTCAAAGGGCTTCTTGGAGGGCTACTATTATAAGCCACGCGTAGATTTGGAGCTGCTCTCCAAGCATAACGACGGCCTGATCGTCCTCTCCGGCTGTATGTCGGGACTCGTAGCCGCACCGATCCTGCGTGGCGATTACGCGGCCGCAGTGCGCAACGCCAAGGCCTATGTTGAAATCTTCGGCGATCGCTTCTACATCGAAGTGATGCGTCACGGCATGCCCGAGCAGGACACGATCAACGATGGCTTAGTACGCGTGGCACGCGAGCTCTCCATTCCGCTGGTCGCGACGAACGACGCTCACTATCTCGAGCAGAAGGACGCTCCGGCGCACGACGTTCTGCTCTGCATCGGTACCGGCAAGACGGTGTCGGACACCAATCGGATGCGCTTTTATTCCGATCAGTTCTTCCTCAAGTCGCCCCAAGAGATGCGAGCCCTGTGGAGCGACCTTCCCGAGGCTTGCGATAACACCGTCCAGATCGCGCAGCGCGTCGACATACGAATTCCAGAGAAGATCTTCCACCTGCCACAGTACCCCGTCCCGGAAGCCGAGGGCGAACCGGAGCGCAGCGACGCGGACTACCTGCGCGAGCTTTGCGATGCCGGATTGCTCGAACGCTACGGTGCGGAGCGCGTTGCCGGCGATGCCGTGCTGCGCGATCGCCTGGCCTACGAGCTGGACGTCATCACAAAGATGGGTTTTTCCTCGTACTTCCTGATCGTTTGGGATTTCGTGAAGTACGCGCGCGACCGCGGCATTCCGGTCGGGCCGGGGCGCGGCTCGGCGGTCGGCTCGCTGGTTTCGTACTGCTTGAGGATCACCGACCTGGATCCGCTGCGCTTCGATCTGCTCTTCGAGCGCTTCCTCAATCCCGACCGGATCTCGATGCCGGACATCGACACCGACTTCTGCGTCGAGCGACGCGACGAAGTGATCCGTTACGTCACGCAAAAGTACGGCGAGGATCGCGTCGCGCAGATCGTTACATTTGGCACCATGGCGGCGCGTGCCGCAATTCGGGACGCCGGCCGCGCCTTGGGCGTGCCGCTGCCCGACGTCGACCGGATCGCTAAACTGGTCCCCTCGGGTCCCGGCGGTTTCTCGATCACGGATGCGGTCGATAAAATTCCCGAACTCAAGGCGATCTACGCGATGCAGCCGGAGATCCGCAAACTCCTCGACACGGCAAAAGAGATCGAAGGCCTGGCGCGCAACGCCGGCACGCACGCAGCGGGGGTCGTGATCTCGGCCGGTCCGCTGATGGATTACACGCCGCTGGTGCGCTTCGGTGACGGCGGCGTCAATACGCAGTACGACATGGACTGGATCGAGCGGATCGGCTTGCTCAAGATGGACTTCCTGGGCCTGCGAAATCTCACGGTGATGGAGAACGCCGTCCGCGAGATTCGGCGCACGGTCGATTCTGAGTTCGACCTGTCGCTCATCCCGTACGACGACGCGAAGACGTACGAGATGCTGGCGCGCGGCGAAACGATGGGTATCTTCCAGCTCGAATCGGAGGGGATGAAGCGCGTTTGCGCCGAGCTCAAGCCGTCGCGGTTCGAAGACGTCGTCGCGCTCGTCGCGCTCTTTCGACCCGGCCCGATGGAGCTTATCCCACAATACGTAGCCAACAAGCACGGACGCGCCAAACCGCAGTACCTGCACCCCAAGCTCGAGACGATTCTTTCAGAGAGTTACGGAATTCCGATCTATCAAGAGCAAGTGATGCAGATGGCGCGCGACATCGCCGGATTTACGATGGGCGAAGCCGACGAGCTGCGAAAAGTCATGGGGAAGAAGCAGAAGGAAAAAATACCCATCTATCAGGAAAAGTTCGTCAACGGCGCGATCGCCACGTGTGACATGGACCGTGCCTTAGCGGAGCGGCTCTTTCATTTCATCGAGCCGTTCGCCGGCTACGGCTTCAACAAGTCCCACGCCGTGGCGTACGCGTGGATCGCGTATCAAACCGCGTATCTCAAAGCCAAGCATCCGCTGCAGTATCTGTCCGCGCTGATGACTTCAGTGAAAGACAAGACGGATAAGCTCGTCGAGTATATCGACGAGGCGAAGAAGCTGGGCATCGAGGT
>DATAPM010000047.1:0-4694 GCA_036265225.1 Vulcanimicrobiaceae bacterium | reverse complement strand
ATTGCGGGCTTTATAACTGCCCCGGCCGCATCAGCGCCTGCCCACAGTGTTGACGTCGTCGCTTCCAATTGGAAGTTCACGCCCGCTACCATCGAGCTTCACGTGGGTCAAGAGGCCACGTTGCGATTAACCTCGAGTGAGGGCATCCACGGGCTGCAGTCCGACGAGCTTGGCATTCCGCTAACGACGATCACGGCGGGCTCTTTCAAGGCGGTAACCATTACGCCGAAGAAGGCCGGCAAGTACGTGCTTCACTGTGCGATCATGTGCGGTGCCGGTCACCCCAACATGACCCTGACGATCAATGTCGTGCCATGATACTCGGCTGATACGATTCAGGCATCCTTTAAACCGGAGCCTCGTATTTCATCGGGGGACGGCCGCTGTCGCTAGGGGTCCGCGATGCACGAAGGAAGAAAAGCTCAAGAGGCCCTACTCCGCGGCGCCTTCAGAATGGAGATCGCTATGAAGGTCTTTCGGGCAGTCGGCATTCTTTCATGCGTTAGCATCATCGGGTCCGCGACGATCGTACTCGCCACGACCGCACCGGCGCAGGCAATGCCAAACTTCGCGCAGGCGTACGGCATCCCGTGTTCCTATTGCCACATTCAGATTCCAGCTCTGAACGCTTACGGGCGCTGGGTGCAGCGGACGGGGTACGGCGGGCTAAACCCACACGTGTTAGAGCGCGAGTCTCCGGTGTGGGTCGACTATCCCGTAGGTTACAGTCAGCAAGCGCCAGGGGCGGCGTCGTGGGACATTGGAAGTCTCGGAGTGCACGCCGACGGCGCGTTCGGAACCCCAAGTAGCGAATGGACGTATCACGTACAGCAATGGATTTGGGAGCAAAGCCAAGCTGGAGGCCTCGACACGGCGTGGGTGGCCTACAACAACTTCTTCAACGGCTCGGGCCATATCTTCGCGGGGAAGCTAGAAGTGCCGGCTCCATCGGCGTTTAGCCAGTGGCTTGACGTGAGCGGCCTTACCTCCAACTCGTCGGCGGAGATCACCGTCGGAGAGCACGCATATCAGTTGGATGCCAATCGCTGGGGATACAAATTAGCCTATATGCCCGGCTCCCTCGACGCAGAGGTTGCCTACGTGACCTCGGGCGCCGATCTCAACGGGTTCAATGCTTACGACTGGGCGCAAGACAAAACGCTGCAGTACAAGCTTGCGTTCGCGAACCGCAGCACTCCGCTCGAGTTCGGCTATTACGGTGCGCGCGGCTCCTGGCCGTTGACCGAAGGCGGGTTCGACCAGTATTACAGCAATGGATTCTACGCGCAGCGCGACCCGGTCAACGGCGTACCCGGATTCCTCGCCACGTATCAGATGAATCACGACAGCAATCCAGGCATGGGCGCTCCCCCGGCGGGCAGCAACGGTGTTTCGTATGAAATCTACGATAACATCGGGCAGCGCGGGCTCGTCTCCCTGGGCGAACAACTCACAAACGATGGATTGGGGAATCACACTCAAATCGGCAACATCGATGCTTCCTACCACGTGACGCGCTTCATCATTCTCTATGCCGAAGAGGCGATTGGCGTCGGGCAGAAGCCGACGTGGAACGGATTAATTTGGTTCGCGCTGCCGACTGGTCCGCTGTGGCCACCTCTGTCGCAGACAGGTTGGTGACTCCAGTCGTCGAAGCCGCTTTCCCTAAGCGGAGAACACGCCGCTGGACGGAGGTCGCGCTTGAACAACATTGTTAGGCTCGCCTGTGTTGCCGGAATCATCATGGCGGGACTGATTCTAGCGGATTCCCACAGCAAGGCGATCGGTGCGCAACCGTCGGACGGTAAGGCGGTCTTTCTTCTCAACTGCGCGGTTTGTCATCAGGCCAACGGTCAGGGCGGTGGCCCGTACCCGCCGCTCGCTGGGAATCCCGACGTCCAGACAGTCGATAGCGCCGGTGTAATCCAGACGGTACTGAACGGGCGCACGGGGCCGATCACGCTGAATGGCACACAATACGGCGGCAACATGCCCTCCTGGCGCGAGCTCTCGGACGCCGACATCGCAGCGGTGCTGACGTACGTGCGTTCGGCTTGGCACAACAGCGCCCCCGCGGTCTCCGCCGATCAGATTGCATCTGCGCGGGCGCCGGTAGCATTGAGCGGCGAGGCACTCTTTGCCGCTCATTGTGCGACCTGCCATCAACCGTCGGGTGGGGGAACCGATGCCTTTCCACCGCTCGCCGGCAATCCCGTCGTCGCCGCTGCCAATCCGGGCACGATGATCGCCGTTATCGTCAACGGCCGCACCGGCCCGCTCACCGTCAACGGCAAGACATACAACGGTCAAATGCCGACGTGGAAGGGGCAACTCAGCAACGCTGACATTGCTTCGGTCGCGACCTACGTTCGATCGAGCTGGGGCAACGGTGCCTCCGCAGTGACGGAGCAGGAAGTCGCCGCCGCCGGAGCACCCGTATCAGCCCAAGTTGGGGCTTCGGTCTACGCGAAGAATTGCGCCGCTTGTCACGGAGCCAGCGGAGCCGGCGGAATTGGACCCGCACTCGCAGGAAACCCGCGGGTAAATATTTCCAATCCGACGTCCATGCTTACTACTATCGTACAGGGTCGAAGTGTAATGCCTTCGTGGCGCGGACAACTCGCGGCGGCTGACATCGCAGCCGTCGCCACCTACGTTCGCTCTTCATGGGGTAACAACGTGCCCGCAGTGAGCGTTCAACAAGTTACGGCGATCAAGTAAACAGTCCTTAGAACACGGCTTCCGTTCACCCCCCGCCGCGCGCGCGAGGGCCGCATGGCGCTTAGATGCTTCGCGGCGCTCGCAGCTTAGCGGCGCTGGACCGACTGGCGTGCTCGTAATGATGCCAGGGTAAGACTGCGCGATGTCCGAGCTGCATGAGACCCATATCATCAGTCTCCCCTATCATCTCGCGCAAGGCTATCTTGCTGTGAAGTTGCCCGGGTTCCGTGGACACTCTCTGACTGTTGTAGAAAGGTCCACCAATGGCCAAAACATCCCCGCGCCTATCCCTTGGAGTTCCGGCATAAGGTCGTCGAGCTCGCCCGCGCTGGTCGCGGCGTAAACGAGCCGGCGGAGAAGTTCCAGCTTGCGCCGCAAACGGTCCGTAACTGGGTCAAACAGACCGACATCAACCGCGTCAGTCTTGGTCCGTAGCAGCTCGTTTTGCGCAAACCTTTGATCCGAGCCGGATTGATCGCGCTTCCCAATATGGGCTCGCCTCGTCTCGACCGCTTAAGAGACCGGCACGACGAGTTTCTCGTGGTCCTCGCGCGTACGGCGTTGCGTCGCGGTGAGGCTGGCGTGCTCTGTTGGGACGCGATCAACTTCGAGCGAGGCATTGCCATCGTGCGACAGGCCGTCGGTGAGGACCGTCGCGGATGGCTCGAACGCGCTGCGCCGCCAACGCGCCCGCCAGGCCACCGAAAAACTCGCTGCTCCGCAGAGCTGCTACGTCGATCCGGGGTTCGTCTTTGCTGACGAGCTTGGCAGCATGCTCGATCTCGACGCAGTCACCAAGGCGATCGCCGCCATTACCGCAAAGGCGGGCGTCAAGGGCAAGAGCTACTCGCGGCGCTGCTGGGCGACGCTTCGCCCTCGACCACGCTAAACGTGTATGGGCACGTCGTCCCCGGAACGCGCGGTTGCCAGCATCGGTTGGGCGATCACGGCGGCCCAGGCTCGGCGCAAAACGGCCGAGAAATGACGCTCTGGTTGCGCCGAACTCGGCACGGTACGGCCACAAAATGGCCAAAACGAGCTCACACCCGGACCTGCCGAGACGGGTTAGGCGAAAGAGCCTGTAAAATAAAGTTTAATCGCGTGCGCGCCCGTAGCTCAAACTGGATAGAGCAGGGGACTCCTAAGCCCAAGGTTGCCAGTTCGATTCTGGCCGGGCGCACCACAACGGATAAGCTTATATGAACGTGCAAGACCAAATCGAAGAGTACATTACTAGCCAGCCTGAACCAAAACGCAGCGACATGCAGGCGTTGCATCGCATCGTTTTGCAAGTAATGCCAGGATGTAACTTATGGTTCTTGGACGGTAAAAACAGCGCAAATAAAACTGTCTCCAATCCTAATATAGGCTATGGAGTTCACACTATAAAATATGCTGATGGAAAAACCAGAGAGTTTTATAAAATCGGTATCAGTGCGAACAAAACCGGAATCTCCGTGTACATCCTTGGCGTTCAAGATAAGAAATATTTAGCCCGGGCATATGGAAAAAAACTCGGCAAGGCGAGCGTCAGCGGATATTGCATTAGGTTTAACTCTCTAAAAGACATAGACGTCGATACACTTGAAGCAGCAATACGATATGGGGTTGAGAAGACGTAAAAGGGGTTCGGCTCCCCTGGTCACTAGGCCGATGCTGCCGTTAAACAGCTCCAGCCCGAATACCACAAGGTTGACGGCGATCGCGATTGGGGTTGTTCAGGGCGAGGAATTGTGCGATGCGCCACGTCTAGACCATCGTTGAAATCGTGCCATCGTTGGAGCGATGCCGTCTCGAGGAGAGTGCGCCCAAGGCGTCCTCTCGTGGGGTTATCGGCGGCCGGCGACGAGGAGTAGAGCTCGACCGCGCCGTGCGGGCTGGCGGCGGTCTGCGGCGGTAAGACCGACTTCTCCAAGTTAGTGCTTCTTTAAGCTGACGGCAACACCGAATGGCGCATCAACGCCGTGCGTCAG
>DATAPM010000046.1:0-4472 GCA_036265225.1 Vulcanimicrobiaceae bacterium | reverse complement strand
AAGAGCCGGCTCTCGACGGTTCGAGGCGGCCGCTTCATGACGTCGGGGTCGGCGGGCTCGGCCTCAAAGGCGATCGAGCAGGCTGGATCGATGATCAACTGCAGAAACAAAATATGAATCGGCAAGAGCAAGAGCGGCATGCCAAAAAGCAGGGGAATGATGCTCATGCCCACGATCGGTACGTGCGCGGCGGTCACGAAGGTGATCGCCTTACGAAGATTGTCAAAAATTCGCCGGCCCTGTTTGACTGCCTCGAGAATCGAGCCGAAGTCATCATTGAGTAGCACGAGGGCTGCGGCCTCGCGCGCGACGTCAGTGCCACGCGATCCCATTGCGACTCCGACATGGGCCGCCTTCAGCGCCGGCGCGTCATTAACCCCGTCTCCAGTCATCGCGACGATTTCTCCCTCACGTTTGAGGGCCTCAACGATCCGCAGCTTCTGTTCCGGGACCACGCGGCAGAAAACGTTACAGCTCTTGATGCGCTCCGAAAGATCGTCATCGCTCATGTCGTCGAGCTGGGCGCCGGTGATGTAGCGCTCGGCGCCGGTTAGTCCGATTTCTTGCGCGATGCTGACTGCCGTCGACGGGTAGTCGCCGGTAATGATGATCGTGCGGATCCCAGCCGAGTAGGCCTCCATAACCGCCTTGGGAACGCCGGGGCGAACGGGGTCCTCCAACGCCACTAGCCCTATGAATTCGAAGTCGAAATCGTGTTGCGACGGTGGGAGAGATGGACTAGAGTAAAGAGCGCGCGCTATGCCAAGTACCCGCAGCCCGCGCAACGCGAGAGAGTCGACGGCGTCGGCAACCGCCTTGCTCGCGTTTGCAGATAAATGGCACAGATCCGAGATTGCTTCTGGGGCACCTTTTGCCGCGATGATGCGCCTAGCGGAGTCCCCTCGTGCCGACCATACGCGCGACATCGCGAGCACCTCGCGCGAGAGGGGATATTCACCGCTGAGGGTCCAGTCGCCGTGAACGTGTTCGGTGCCGGCGAGGAACGAGTGGAGCGCCTCTGCGATCGCACGCTCGGTTGGATCGAAGGGATCGCGATGGCTGGCAAGCGCCCCGAACTCCAAAATTTCGTGAAAGGCATCCGGTACCGCCTTGCCGTCGCAAGACCACGTTTCGCCACTGGGAGACCACAGCGCGGAAACCTTCATCTGATTCGCCGTGATCGTGCCCGTCTTGTCGGCACACAGCACCGTGGCAGCGCCGAGCGTCTCAATCGCCGGCAAGTAGCGCGTTAACACGCCCTTTTGCGCAATGCGCCAAGATCCTAATCCAAAGAACGCCGCCAGCACGACTGGTAACTCTTCCGGCATAATTGCCATTGCAAATGCAATTCCAACGAGTGCTGCCTGCAGCCACGATCCGCGGTGATATCCGTAAATGAGCGTGACGGCGACGCTTAAGAAGACTGCCACGATGGCAAGTCGACGGACGACGTGAGCCGTCTCGATCTGAGCGCGAGCAGGCTCGGGAGCGATCGTCGAGAGCGTGCGGCCGATTCGGCCGATTTGCGTTTCTTTGCCGGTTTCTAAAACGCGACCGAGCCCCTTTCCTTGCACGATCAGCGTACCCGAAAACACAAAAGGCGAGTCGTTGCCACCCGGCTTGCCCATCGTATCAGGAGCAGGCACGCCGACGCTCTTACGAACAGGCGCCGACTCACCAGTTAGGAGGGACTCGTCTATACTGACGTGGCCGGAAGCAAGTACGGCATCGGCCGGGACGCGGTCGCCCTCGATCAGGACAATAAGGTCGTCGCGAACTACGTTCTTGGCGTGAATCCTTCGTTGCGTACCGCTTCGGATGACGATGGCTTGAGCGGCCGAGAGGCGGCGCAGCTCGTCGAGGGTTCGTTCGGCTTTCTGGGCTTGCAGCACGCTGATGGCGATGATGACCGCCACGAACGCGAGCAGCATTGCCGCCTCCGCTCGATCGCCGAGAACGACGTAAATCGTCCCGCACAGCACCAGCAAGGCGAGCATGGGTTCGCGCAAGACGTCGGCCACGATCCGCAGCCAGCCGCGATTTCGATCCGTGGGAAGTTCGTTCGGCCCGTTGAGCCGCAGACGTTCGGAGGCCTCTTGCTCGGAGAGACCGGCCCATTGCTCGTTCAACTTCGCCGCCTCGAGGAGCCGCATCTCACCAGCCTATTAGCGACGGAGGAAACCCTTGGGAAGAAGCAGTGAAGCGCCGTTCCCAAAGCCTTCATAGCCCGGGCGTAGACTGGACTTCATGTTCACTCGGATTCTTAACGAGGTTGCTGGAGTCCGGTCCCATTCGAATTGAGAGCGAACTTGCGGCGCAACTTTGGCGAAGCGGCGAAGCCATGGCGGATTGCACCATTTCGAATCTTGTCGGCACTGCGAAATTTCCTCAGCATGCGCCTTAACTTTTGCGAAAGCGCCGGCGCATTAACGTGAAGTAGCTCAGTCCGAACCGACCGAGACGTAGCAGACGAATGCTATGACAACCAGCGCTCCGAAAACGACGGCGCCAATAAGCAGGCGACGAAGCATCGCTTGACGGCTAGGGCCGAAGACTTTGAGCTTCCGCGGGCTCCCAGTGACCCGGCAAGCGGCTTAGGATTCATATCTGACTTCCGCCATCATGCCATCCATCGCATGAATATCGTTGTGGCAGTGCAGCAGCCAGCGCCCGGACGGTGCGGCGGCGGTGAATCGCCAGGTCGTCGTTCCACCGTTAGCCGGTACGATCGAAACATCTTTGGAGAGAGATCGAGCGAACCACGTCCCACCGACCTCGACGAGCTCAAAGACGTGCCCGTGAAGGTGCATCGGATGGTCCATGTCGCTCAAGTTTTTGAAGTGCACAGAGATGTGGTCGCCGCGACGCACCAAAATCTTCGGGGTCTTGGGCCATACCGCGCCGTTGATCGTCCATCGGTTGCTTCCCCACGCGTCTCCGTCAAGCGTGAGATCGTAACGCAACGATCCAACCGGCGCAGCCGATGGGGCAGTCCCGCCGCCTGCGGCCTTTTGGTATGTAAAATAATCGACGCCGACGAGCGACTCCGGACTTTCGGCGGGCGGTGCGTTCTCCATTCCTTCGGTGTAAAGGAGCGCGGCCTGTTGGTGCGCGATCGGCCCGCCCGTGAGCCCTTGGAGCAAGAACGCACCAGGTTTTCTCACTTCGAAGTAGGCGTCGTACCGCTCACCAACGCCGATGCGCAGGGCCTCGACTTCAATCGGTGACTCGAGGCGGTTCCCGTCGCTGTGAGTCACCATGAGGCGATGACCGGCCAGGCGAACGTAGCGCGTCTGCGTCAGACTCGCATTGAGGATGCGCAGCCGAACGCGGTCGCCGCTCCTGACCGCGAGTCTACGAGTTCGCGGATACGTCGCGCCATCAATACAGTGTGCCAGGTACGCAACCTCGTCTCCCATCTTGGCGCGACGACGCATCGCCGAGATACCCTGCATCTCCGGCATGGCCGACGCCGACTTCATCATCGATAGTGCTTCGGGAGAGCCCGGCAACATCGGCATCGGAATGCCGCTGACCCCGCGCTTGGCTGCCTCGATGGAGCTCCACTGCGGAACGTCGTGAAAAACAAGCGCGAACTCTTTGTCGGCGGGCTCATCACTGGGGTCGTCAACGATAAACATACCGAAAAGTCCGCGTGCGATCCCCATGTGAAAGGCATGATCGTGATACCAGCGCGTACCGGGTGGATTTGGGGAAAACTCGTAAACAAACTCGCCGCCCGCGAAGACCGGGGGTTGCGTTACGTACCCAACGCCGTCCATAGCGTTCGGGAGAATCATGCCGTGCCAGTGCACGCTCGTGGGTATATTCACCCGACTAGCGTAGCGAACGCGAACGCGCTGCCCGTGAGTCGCGCGCAAAAGCGGTCCAGGAATAGACCCGTTATATGCCAGACCGGCGAAGTGCGCCCCGGGCAGCGGCGACAGCGCTAGCGGTGCCGACGTCAATCTGAACTCGATCACTTCGCTCGCGAGCGATCGCTGCGCCCGCGGAAGCAGCGTCGCCACCGCCATCGCGCTAATCGAGCTTTTCAGAAACGCGTTTCGTACCATTGAACCCTCTGCAGGGCATGTAGTCTGTTGAGCGGCCAAGTGACCATCACGGGCGCACCAAGAAAGCAAGCGCGTACATTTCGCCCCGCAAGCGGGCCGGCTGTGAACGTCCCGCCGACTTGAGCAAAGCCCCAGAAATGTGAGTCGTAAGAATAGTTACGATTATCTCCGAGCATCAAATAGAAGCCTTTTGGAATGCGGTTGGGGGTCCGCCAAAGCACTGCCGGCGGTACGTTCGCCGCGCGGGCGTCGAGCGGTTCACCCGCAACGTAAATGCGGTAGTCTTGGATCGTTCTCTTGGTCCCAGGTCACGTCAGTCTTGAAATGCGATCGGAACTAAACGCCGGTGAACGGCCTCACCCGCCTGAAGCGATGGTTTTGGCGACACGATTCTCGACT
>DATAPM010000045.1:0-2875 GCA_036265225.1 Vulcanimicrobiaceae bacterium | reverse complement strand
CCTACTACCGCTACGTCATTGGAACAGCGAGCATTCGAGATGAAAGAATCTTTCCTCGATACGGCCCGAAATGTGCGTATGCCCCGAGTACTCTATGCTGCCGCGGCGCTAGGAGGTTTCGGCCTCCTTGCGCTCTTTTTTCAGTTCTTTATCCGCTACAGTTACATCGAAATGGGACATACGGTCTTACGCGTCGATCGCGTCACCCAGCAGACCTGTCTCGTGGTAAACGGTCGCCCCGATTGCGACGCTAAGCCCGCGAGCGTGAGCCCGAGCTTGAGCACGAGTACGAGCACAAGCACGAGCCTCTCGACCGGAGGGGCTCACAAGCGGCCGCAATAACCGCTAGGTGCGCCTCGGGATGAGGTGCAGCTGGGCCGTCGCATAATCGAACTGCGCCACGAACTGCTGTAGGAAAGCCGCGCCTAAATGGCCCGATGCGGTACCCTGCAGCGTTTGCGTGGTCCCGATGCGTTGCGACCCGGTGCGATAATCGCCGATGCGCACCTGCGGGATCTCGCCGAGTAGCTCGACGCTGCCGCCGCCGATTCCGCCTACGGTCCGCCGTGAAGTTATCGCGAACAGGCCGGGATGCTGGGTATAAAAAGCGTACGCCAAATTGACGTTCGATTCGTCGCCTGTGTCCACCGCTAAGCGAGCATCGAGCGTCCCCAGGCCTACGCTAACGACGGGCACGGAGTTCTCGAACGATAGCGTGAGCGCGATCGGCGCGCGTCCGAGCGTCACGCCGAGACGCACTTCGTGCGCGGCCCCGTCGATCGCGACGCCCGTCGCACCGAAGAAATCGGAGCCGAGCACGACGTCGTAGCCGTAGCGTCGTAAATCGTTGAGCACGACGTAATACGCATCGGGGAAGGCAGCGTTGCCAACGCGCAGTGGGCCGGCCCTCACAACCTGCGTTTTATAGCCTCCCAACCCGCGCACGCGGTAGTTTCCGACGACCGGAGCGCCCAACCGGCTTGCGAGTTCGGAGCTCATCGAGAGTCCGGAGTTGCCGGTATCGATCAGACAGCGCACGGTTACGCCGCCGACGCTGCAGTCGGCGATCGGCGTCACGGCATCCGGATCGGTTGCAATGGCTTGCGGCTTGCCGGCAAACGCCGGCGCTAGTCCGTGCGGCGGGACGAAGGCCGACGATACGACCGCCCGGTTGTCGTAGTGCTCGAAGATTTGGCCGTCGTGCAGCACGTCGAACGGCAGCATAAAACCGCCGACTCGATGGTAGTTCCGGTACTCGAAGCTATGGCTGCCGTCGAGCTCGCGGACGAAGCGCGTCAGACTCGTGGCCGGATCGACGAAGACGCGGAGCGCGTACGATGTTGCATCGGCGACGACGAAGGTGCGATACGTCTTCCCGTTCACCGAAGCGTTTCCGGTGTCGCCCATCCGCCCACCCGCCGTGAGGAAAGAAGGGGATAAAAATCCAAGCGACGCGATCAGGCGTAGTCCGCGCAAGTACGGTTGCGCTTGGAGCGACTGCGGCAGCGTCGTTCCGTTCATATTTACCGAGTAAAGACGATCGCCGTCGAAGTACGTGCCGTCGCAGATTTCCGCGGTACAGTGCCGGAGGTTGAAGCGCACGCCGGCGCTGTCCGTCGAGACGACGCTGGCCTCGCCGTTAAAGCTCTGCCGCGAAACGGAAACGACGTGGGCCATCCAGAGCGGACCGGAAGCATTGCGCATGCCATAGAGCAGATGGGTGAGCCTGGTATCGTTGCGGTTCGCTCCCAGCGTCGTGAGCGCGAGCACGCAGAGCAAAGCGGCTCGTGCGGCGAAAGCCATGGCCGTGGAGTTCGAGTTGCTCGACGGCTATCTTCTCTACGGCGAACCGCCGAAGGCCGAGGTTGTGCGGCGGCTCCTGGAGGCGCGTCCCGACGCCCCCGGCGCGGCACCGTTCTACGAGGGTATGCAGCGCCTCGGCGAGCGAACGCCGGACCTTACGCTGATCGCGTTGCGATTGATCCTGGCGGGACGCAAGGCCGACGATGCCGGGGTCGTTTGGCTGCGCGACGTCGTAAAACGCGCCCGAACGGGCGACGCGGCCGCGCGCGACGAGTATCGCACGCTCGACCGGCACGACCCGTAGTGTCCCTCGAAGTGCGCGAGCTCACCGTCGCGTACCCCGGTCGCGACGCACCCGCTCTCGACAGAATTTCGTTTCAAGTTCCCGACGCCTCGACGCTGGCCGTCGTCGGTCCTTCCGGCGCGGGGAAAACCACGCTGCTGCGTATTGTCGCCGGCCTCTTGCGCGCGCGCGACGGCGACGTGCTTCTCGACGGCGCCTCCGTCGCAGCGCTGCCGCCGCAGCAGCGGCGCGTCGCGCTCGTCTTTCAAGACGATGCTCTGCTGCGTAACATGACGGTGCGTGAGAATTTGCGGTTCGCGTTGCGCGACCGAGCCGGAAGCGGCGCGCGAATCGACGCCACCGCTGCCGCGCTGCACGTGGGGGCATATTTAGACCGGCGACCCTCGCGGCTTTCGGGAGGAGAGCGCCAGCGCGCTTCAATCGCGCGAGCCCTACTCTCCGATCCGGCAGCGCTGCTACTCGACGAGCCGCTGGCGCATCTCGATCCGTCGCTGCGGCGTTCGGTTCGCGACGAAGTAGTGGGGGTGCGCCAGCATTTTGCCGGACCGATTCTTTACGTCACCCACGACCACGTCGAAGCCATGACCGTCGGCAGACAATTGGCCGTGCTTGTGGCCGGCCGGCTCGAGGATATGGGCGAGCCGCAGCGCGTTTACGACTCGCCCGCCAATCTCACCGTCGCGCGCTTTTTAGGAGAGCGTCCGATGAATCTCTTGCCGGGCAATGGCGTGACGCTGGGCATTCGTCCCGAGCGCGTGCGCGTCGTCG
>DATAPM010000044.1:0-2539 GCA_036265225.1 Vulcanimicrobiaceae bacterium | reverse complement strand
TCGCAGATGACCGTGCGAGTGAACGGCGCGCTGCAGCGTAAAGTCGAGATCTCGGGACCCCCGGCCGGCGCACAGGAGTTCGACACGTTCGATCGGCTCGGCGGTCCGGTTCCGGTGCCGCTGCGCTTTGCGCTCGCGCTGAAACCTGGTTGGAACGACGTTGCGTTCGCCTTCCATCTGCAGAGCGGCGAACCGGCCGACCTAGGAGCGGGGCTCATCTCCGCAGCGGTCGCGCCGGATCTCTCGTTCACGCGAACCACCGCAACTCCCGGCGGACCGGCGCCTGCTCTCGACCGGAGCTTCTCGGCGACCGCCCTGACGTTGCCCCCGCCCGGACTCGCCGGCGATCCCGAGATTCAAGGCGTAGTAAGTCGCGCCGGTGCTCGCGGAGACTGGCTTGCCGTCGCGCTGCAGACCGAAAGCGGGATATTCTACCGGCTCTATCCGGTTGGCAAGGACGGCAGTTTCGACATCAACTTTATGCACGCGATTCCGAACGGATGGGACGACGCGTCGGATCGCGTTCTCGGAGTATGGCTGCTCGACCGTGGTGGGCGGCCGATCGTCGCCAACGTTTCCTACAACCTGCACGGACTTCCCGGCCGCGCTTTGCGACGGCCGGCTTCGCTGCAGAGTTTGCCGATTAAGATCGACGGACGGCTCGTGACGGCACAGCCGGTATTCCTTCGGCGCGGAGTACACACCGTAGCGAGCGCCGATCGTGAAGTAAAGATCGGTCTTTTGACGGTCGCTCCGGTGACGCTGCCCAAATCAAAGCGGGTACCTCTGGGATGGACCCGGCCGTCGCCGACCGTGGTGGACGTAGCCGTTCCGAAGAATGCCGGGCCGTTCCTGATGGTCTTCGGCGAAGCATTTCACCCGCATTGGCGGGCGACGCTCGACGGCGAGCCCCTAGCACACGTCGTCGTCAACGGTCTCTCCAACGGATGGGTCGTACCCAACCTACCTGACGGCGGCAAAATCGTGCTGAGGTTCGACGGTCAGCAATATTATTTGATCGCCGCCGGGCTGTCCCTCATTGCGCTCGTCATTTTGATCGTCTTGGCTTGCGCCCCCGACTTGTGGCCGATTCGAACGCCGGAGCGATAAACGCTTCGGCCATTTCGTGGGCGGTCGAACGCGCGCTGCGTTATGCCGTCGCCGTTACCGCGGTTGCTCTCGTCTTCGCCGGATTGGCCGGAGGTGAGGACGCCGAACGCCTCGCTACGACGGCTTATTTAGCGGCGTTCTTCACCGTAGTCATGCTCGTGATGCGGCGCTTTCTTCCTAAGACGTCCGACGAGGTGCCCAGGACGCAGGCGCTCTTTCCCTTGGTTTTCGGGTTCTCGGTCGTCGTCGCCATACTTTTGGCGACGGCGGCGTCGCTGGCGTCGGAACCGTCGGCGGAAGGGCTTCTCATTGCGGTATGCATCGTAACCATCGCACTCGCCGCGCTGGCGCGGTCGGGCCACATAGCGGCGGCCGGCTTCGCGCTGGCGCGCGGAGGAACGATTGCGGCAACGCTGCGCTGTCTGGGCATCGCCGTCGTCGCGATGCTTGCGCTCGCCGCAGCGCTTCCGAGCGGAGTGGCCAGCGACTTAGCTACGCTCGCTTACCGCGTAGTTTTCGCCGCCGCAATTGCACTTGCCGTCGCTTTGCTGGCGCCGACGGCGGCAGGACGCTTCGCCGCCAAGAGTCTTGAAGACGGCGTTGCCTTCGCGCGTAACATGGGATCTTGGAATCTCACTGCCGGGGCCACCTATCCTACGCTGGCGGCGGTTGCCGCGTTGGTTGCGGCCAGCGTCGCGCCGCGCGACTATGCCGAGGGACTGGTAATCTTTGCGTATTGCGCTCTCGCCGTTGCCGCCGTCGCAATCGCGATGCGGTGGCGGTTGCAGCTCAGCGGGCATCGCGAGACTTCGCCCGCGCGTTTGGCTCCGGGCACGCGGCTGCGTTTTCGCGACGTTCCCACGTACCTGGCTTCAAACGCGGGCGGCGCAAAGTTCTGGGATTTTGCGCGCGCGTCACAGTGGTCGGCGGGGACTGCCGGCGCCGCATTGGTGGCCGCGAGCTTGCTCCCAGTCGAGCGGGCCGCGCCGTTCGTGAGTGCCGGCTATTTTGCCGCTCTCTTTGCGGCGGTAACCATGGCGCTTCAACTATGGATTGAGGTGGACGCCGGTTCGCATCAGCTCCCGAGTGCGGGCCGCCGCGCCGCGCTTCCGTTCGCTGCCGGCAGCGTGATTTTGGCGGTGCTCGCGGCGCTTGCCGCGTCTAATCCAATCGCCGCAAAGGCGATCGTCCTCCTGTGTCTGAGTTGGATCCTCATAGCGATCGGCAAACGTTTCGCCGTAACGTCGTAGCGGCGCGCGCCGTCGCATTTGCGGCGGCGCTAGCGTTCGCCGTATTCGTAACCCTCAAGGGCGTTCCGACGCTGCGCCACGATTGGAACTGGCCGATCGATACGGCGACCATTCCATCGTTCGTCGAGGACTCGTTCAGCGGCTGGCTGCCGGTCGGATTTGGAATTCCCAACGCGCAT
>DATAPM010000043.1:0-4911 GCA_036265225.1 Vulcanimicrobiaceae bacterium | reverse complement strand
TCCACCCAGAAGATATCTTGCAACTCCTTGACTTTATCCGGATACTTATCGGCGACGTTGTCGCACTGAGTCCAATCGTTGGCGAGATCGTACAACTCAAGAGGGAAGTTAGCGGGATCCTGGGCCACCGGCCCCGCCGTTACCCAAGGAGGCCGCATTACCTTCGTGCTGGCGATCCAGCCATCGTGGTAAATCGCGTGGTCGCCCATCATTTCGAAGTACTGAGTTTTGTGAGTTGATGGCGCACCGGCGTTGGCTTTTTCGAACGTGTACGCCATGCTGACGCCCTCGATTGCACTCTGGGCGATTCCGTCGACGGCGTCCGGTTGCGCAATCCCCGCGGCCTCAAGGATGGTCGGCACGATGTCTATGACGTGATGAAACTGATTGCGGATGCCACCCTTGTCCGTGATGCGCGCCGGCCACGAGATCGCCATACCTTGGCGCACGCCGCCGAAGTGCGAGCAGATCTGTTTGGTCCAGGAGAATGGCGTATCGAGCGCCCAGGCCCACGGGACGGCCATGTGGTTGTACGTGCGGTCCGAGCCCCAAACATCGTAGAAGTACTTCAACTGGTCCTCGACCGGAACCATCACCTGATTGAACATCGCCACTTCGTTGGGCGTACCGATGAGCGTGCCTTCGGCGCTGGTGCCGTTGTCGCCGTTGATGTAGATAATCAGGGTGTTGTCGAGCTTCCCCATGTCTTCGACTGCCTGAATCACCCGGCCGATCTCGTCGTCGGTGTATGCAACGTACGCCGCGAACACATCCACTTGCCGGAGAAACATCTTCTGTTCGTCAGCTGTGAGAGCGTCCCAGCGCTTTAGCAGATTATCCGGCCAGGGAGTCAGCTTAGCGTCTTGCGGGATTACGCCCAGCTTCTTCTGGTTGGCAAAGATCTCGTCGCGCAGGTCGTTCCAGCCCTTGTCGAACAGGTGCATGTCGCTGATCTTCTCGATCCACTCAGGGGTCGCGTGATGCGGTGCGTGAGTGCCGCCAGGCACGTAGTGGACGAAGAATGGTTGCTCGGGGTCCAGCGCATTGATCCGGTTCATGTACTCAATGGCATCATCGGCCATGGCGGTGGTCAGGTTCCAGCCGGGTTTGCCGACGTACGGATAGATCGGCGTCGTGTTGCGGAACAGGTTCGGTTGCCACTGGCTGCTGTCTCCGCCGATGAAGCCGTAGAAGTATTCGAAGCCCATGCCGATCGGCCACTGATCGAACGGGCCGTCCTGGCTGGCCTGGAATGCCGGCACGTTGTGATCCTTGCCAAACCACGACGTGCGGTAGCCATTGTCCTTGAGAATACGGCCGATCGTGGCCTTGTCGCGAGTGATGATGCTGTTGTAGCCTGGGAATCCGGTGGACTGCTCTGAAATGACGCCGAACCCGACTGAATGATGGTTGCGGCCGGTGATTAGGGCGGCTCGCGTCGGCGAGCAAAGCGCCGTCGAATGGAAGTTGGTGTAGCGCAGGCCGTTGGCAGCGATGCGGTCCAGTGCCGGCGTCGGGATTACGCCGCCAAACGTGCTGGGGACGCCGAAGCCGGAATCGTCCGTCATGATTAAGAGGATGTTGGGGGCACCCTTCGGCGGCTCGACGCGGGCCGGCCAGTAGGGCGTCGATTGCGCCGCGTTGCGCGCGATCTTTCCCTCAAACTTAGGCGGCGGCGGAGGGAGCTGCTTTCCATCAATGGTGATGGTGGCGCTGGGTGATCCAGGTTCGCCGCTGATTTTGCCCATAATGTCTCCTGACGTTGAAGGTCGAGCGTTACGACAAGAGTGTCATTAGGTCTTTCAAACCGCTTTGCCATAATCGAAAGTTAAGACTTGCGCGGGAGTGTATTCGGTTAGTGCGCTACGGCATACCGCCGAAAAAACGTCCTCCCGTGGGCGTAGTCGAGGATAATACGATAGTTCCCGAGCACGTTGGTCCCGAGAATACCGTCGTCATCGAGATTCTGACCGCGCCCGCCGCTAACGACGGTCACAACGAGCGGACCGAGGCGGAGGTCTCCGGCCGTTGCGTGGGGCGCGACATACTGCATGGCATCGAGCGTAACGCCGCCAATGAACCTGATGCGGGTCGCGTCAAGCTCGTGGAGCTTATCCGCGATTCGCTCGCAAGCATCTTCATTAAGGATCGTCTTGGTTGCTCCCAAATCGAGCGCTAAGGTGACCGGTTCGTCCTCGATGCGTACGCGGATCATGGGCGTACAGGAACGCAATGGTGTACGGACGACCGTCCAGCTGCGATCGGTCGCTGCAGGAGGCGCGTCGATGAGGGTGACGGTTTGGCTCTGAAAGTCGATGGCCAGCGGTCTGCTTGCGATAAAGTCGCACCCGAGGAGGCCTACAACTTCAACTCCCTGTTGAAGCTCGTCTTCGTTGAGGACGCCGACGACGACGTTCGTGGCGTAGACGGGTCCGATGTCGAGCCGCGGTATGACGGCGCTGGAGAACTCGACGCGGCCGCCTTTTGTGGTGACGCCCTTGCCGAACTCGCGCCCGCCGAGGCGCCGCACGAGATCACGGTCGAGGGCGATGGTCGAGGACCCCGAGTCGAGCTTGAGCCAATATGGAGCGCCCCTAATGTCAACACGAATAAGGACACCGGATTCGCCGACCAGGGAGTTAAGCGTCCTGTGAAGCGGATACCCTACGACGAACGGCGTTCGGGATCGCGGGACCGCCACCAGCCGGCGATCCGGCGGTATCTGCTCGTGTTTAAGCATCGTTATATCGTAGGTCTCGGGCGACAGGCTGTTCGACCGGGTAACATGCGTGGATAACGGGTTCCCGCAAATCCGGACGTAGCCCGAGTAGCGCTGAGTGGTGACGGCGCCATCGTAGTCCTCCGATACCGCTTCGCGCAGCAAAAACGAGTCGACGTCGAAGTATCGCAGCTGGCGGATGCGCGCGTTCGGCGCAATCTGAAGGACGTATTGATGAGGCGCAGCGCGAGTAACTCCGAGCATTCGCACGCGCGGGTCCGGGCGCCTCGTCGCCGCCGCGAGCGTCCGATCGAACACGGTCGGTAAGCGGGTGTCGGGAAGAACGAGCCCGTTGGCAGTCTGCAGCCACGACCAACCCGCGATTTCGCCGCGCTCAGAACGTATGCCGTGCGTGGTGGATACGAGCCGGTAATCGAGTGTGTTATTGCCGCGCGTCTCGTAGCTGTCGCTCACCGCGACGTCGCCCTCAGTAGACGCCGAACGATACCGTAAATGGTACATCCCGCGAGTGCGGCAGTTGCCAGCCGCGTCGATATAGCGGGCAAGCAACTGATGCGGAGTGAGCGACGTTGGTGCGAACTGATTCGACGCCGAGCACGCAGCAAGGCCGAGAAGAACGACCAGGGACGGGAGGGCGTTGCTCAATTAGATCGCCGTCGTCGCACCTTGATGTCGCCGCTGATACAACCGGGCGCGGTCCACGTTACGCTGTACGGTCGAGTTTGGGCTGATGAAGCCGTTCTCGTTCCGCACTACGATGCTCCCCGGTGCTATTTTGCGGCACGGCTTACCACAACGCCATACGGCGCGCTAAAGTTTGGAAGGTTGCGTCCTGGGTCGCCTCCCGAAGGATACGGATAGAAATTCACCCAGCCCGAGCGTTCATCGATGGGGCCGCTGGGATCAATGATACGGCTTCCAGTTATAAAAAACTGATCGATGCTGGTAACGCCGTTAAGCGGAGTCGACCCAATGTCTTCAGCGATGTGTCCGTGGATCTTGAATCGATAAACCGTGCCATTGTAGGAGTCGCCGACCGCAAGGTGTTTCCCGTCCCATTGAATACCGCCTATGGGATTGATTGCATTCCTCACCTTGATCGCTACGAACGTACTCGAGCCAGGGGGGAGTTCTTCGAGAATAAAATGACGGCGATTGGCGTTGAGCCCGTCGACGAATAGGTTGCCATTGTCATCGTAGGCACAAAAGGCGATGTAGCCAAAGTCGGGCGCTGGGATAATCTTCGGACGGCCCTTCTGTTTAGCGTAGAGAGCCAGTTGAGCCGGCCCTGAGTATCCGCCGGCGACTGCGAGATCGCCGCTCGTTGCGTCCACGGAGCAGCTGGCGGGAAGGCCAGCCGGGTCACCTAGAATTCTGATCGGATTGACGCCGCCGTGTTCGTACACGAAGGTCACCGCGCCGCCATTGAATCCCCCCGAGTTCGTCACGAAAATCTGTTGGGCTTTGTCGACGCACTCGCCGAGCGGCGCCGTCGCATCGGCCAAGAATCCAACAAACTTATAGCGCGGAGGCTCATACGTATAGACGATCACGCCGCCGGTGCCGGGATCGGCGATGTACAGTAGATCCTCGTTCTGCGCCTCCGGCAGCATCCACGATTTGCGACCCGCGGCATGTTTGGCGATCGCCGAGGCTTGCGGCATCGCGCCCGGCGCGGCGATCGGCGACGCCAACCCGCCGCACCCTGCGAGCAGAGCAGAAGCTACGCTCACGCTAAGCGCGCCCCGAAATTCTCGAGAAATCATTGCGCCTCCAGTTAGGCTGGGTTGAGGGCAAAGATTTCGACGATGGCCCATAGGTCCCGGTTGGAAAGCGAGCGGAAGGTAAACCGCGCGAACGTTGGGTAAATCTAGCGCGTGGAAACATCAGCTCTTCAAGGACGGGTCGGCATCGTCACGGGCGGCTCTCGGGGCATCGGCGGGGCAATCAGCTCGCTGCTGGCCCAAGACGGCGCGACGGTTGCCGTACTCGGTCTCCCGGAGGACCGGGACCGGACCAAAACGCTCGCCTCACATTTAAACGGCGCGGCGTCTCGCCTTCATTTTTATGAGACCAACGTTGGAGTCTTCGAACGATGTCAGGAGGCCGTCGATACCGTGCTTCGCGAGCACGGGAAGATCGATTTCCTGGTCAACAATGCCGGCATCACC
>DATAPM010000042.1:0-3537 GCA_036265225.1 Vulcanimicrobiaceae bacterium | reverse complement strand
TTCCGAGTCTCAGGAGCCATCCATGAAAACACTGTTCTTGCAGGCCCCTTCGTTCGACGGCTTCGACGGCGGCGCGGGTTCGCGCTACCAGGCGAAGCGCGAGATCCGTTCGTTCTGGTACCCGACCTGGCTCGCGCAGCCGGCGGCGATGGTGCCGGGGAGCAAGCTCATCGACGCACCGCCCGACGATTTGTCCGTCGATCAGGTGGCGCCGCTAGCCAAAGAGTACGATTCGATCGTCATGCATACCAGCACGCCGTCGTTCAACAACGACGCGCGCGTCGCCGCGCGCCTAAAGGAAGCGAATCCCGACGTTTTGATCGGCATGGTCGGTGCGCACGTCGGCGTGATGCCCGAACAGTCGCTGCGCGGCGCGCCGGCAGTCGACTGGGTGAGCCTCGGCGAGTTCGACTACACGTGCGTCGACGTCGCCGCCGGAAGGCCGCTGAGCGAGATCGACGGCTTAGCTTACCGGGAGGACGGCAGCATCGTTCGTACGCCGGAGCGGCCGATCATCACCGACATGGACGCGTTTGTGTCGGTGCTCGACGTGTATCGCCGCGATTTGACGATCCCCAATTATTTCAACGGCTACCTGCAGCATCCGTATCTGTCGCTCTATACGGGCCGCGGCTGCAAGTCGAAGTGTACCTTCTGTTTGTGGCCGCAGACGATCGGCGGCCACCTCTATCGCGTGCGCAGCGTCGAGAGCGTCGAGGCCGAGATGAAGCGCGCCAAACAGCTCTTCCCGGAAGTACGCGAGTATTTCTTCGACGACGACACCCTGACCGATAACGGACCGCGCGTCGAAGAGATCGCGCGCCGTCTGGGGCGCATCGGTATTACCTGGTCGTGCAACGCCAAGCCCAACGTGCCGCGGTCGACGCTGGAGATCATGCACGCCAACGGGCTACGCCTGCTTCTCGTCGGCTACGAGTCGGGCAACCAGCAGGTGCTCAACAACATGAAGAAAGGCACGCGCATCGATATTATCCGGCGCTTTTCCAAAGATTGCCGCGAACTCGGAATCAAGGTGCACGGCACGTTCATTTTGGGAATGCCGGGCGAGACGCCCGAGACGATCCAAGAGACGATCAAGTTCGCTTGCGAGATGGATCCCGAAACGATCCAAGTTTCACTGGCCGCGCCGTATCCGGGAACGTTTCTCTACAAGCAGGCTCAGGAGAACGGCTGGCTCGAGGCGCAGAGCAGCGACTTGGTCGACACGCACGGCGTGCAGCACGCGGCGCTCAGGTATCCCGGCCTCGACTCGACGATGATGTTCGAATCGGTCGACGCGTTCTACCGGAAGTTTTACTTCCGACCGCGCAAGATGTTCTCACTGCTCGGCGGCATGATCGGCGACCGTCAGGTGATGAAGCGGCGGCTCCGCGAGGGCGTGGAGTTCTTCCAGTTCCTGCGCGAACGTAAACGCGAGGAGTCTATCGAAGCGCCGGTTACTGCCAGCTAAATACGACTTGCCCGTCGGTGGTGGCGTTCTTCCAACTGCTCCAGAACTGAACGTGCGTGGCCTTGCGCTCGGCGTACGAGGAGCCGCCGCCCCCGCCACCACCAGAGTTGAGATTGCTCGAGCTATGGCCCCCGCCGCTGCCGCCCCCGCCGCCGCCGTAGTAACCGCCGCCACCGCCGGCGCCGCCGGCACCCTGATAGCTTGAGGTGTTGTTTCCGCCGTCGCCGCCGGCGCCGCGAGCACCGTCGGCTCCTGGATTCCCAGGGTGCGCAGAGCTGCCGCCGCCCCCGCCGGAGCCTCCGGCCGTTTGAGTGCCCCCCGCACCGCCGAATCCGCTTCGCTGCGAGCCATACCCGCCGTCGCTGCCGGCACCGCCGTTAAGTCCGCCGCTTCCGCCACATCCGCCCTCGTGGTGGTCCATTTGGCCGTTGCCGCCGCCTTGGCCGCCGGCTCCGCCCGCCACCAAAATACGATCGCGCAACGTGCCGGAGCCAACGCGCACGTCCGAGGCGCCCCCGCCACCGCGCCCGCCCGGGGAGCCTCCGTTTCCGCCACCGTTGAATCCGCCGTTCGCTCCGTATCCCGCACCACCGACGTAGACGATTAGCTTCTCGTGCGGAGTCACCGGAATCACGGCGACGACGCGCGCTCCCTTGTCGCCGTGGGGGCAGCCGAGGATGTATCGGTCGCCTATGGCTGCGCGCAGGGAAACATTGATGTGGTGCACGTTGGCCGGCACGACGAACGACTCGGGCTTACCGCTAAAGAAAAACGTCCTTCCCTTCACTTGGGAATCGACTCCGATTCGCGATGTCGCCGGCGCACCGACTCCCGGGTTGACGCCGCAGCCCGCCAACAATACCGGAGCCGAAAGAACGTAAAGCGCCCCGCGAGCGATGGATGCAACGTTCACGGCGTGAATCCGTTGCCGTCGTATGCGGCGACCGGAACGCTGAGCACGCCGGCACCGACCGTCGCGTGCACGGTCTTGTGAGCCACGTCGAACTCAACAGCTTCGGCCGTCTTTGATTTGCCCTTCGTTTTCATGCCGCCCCATACGAACGAACCATAGTTGTGCAGGTTGCAGAATCCGTAATCCGTGCCTAGCGAATACCCCTTGGGGAGTCTGACCTTGCGTCCCTTAGAGAGCCGCCACTGGGTGTAAGGGTGAAATCCGTCCACGAAGTTGCCGTATCCCCCAGATCCCAAGCCATAGACTGCGTACTCGCGCGTCGTGGTAAATCCGCAACCATAAAGAAAGATGCCGAGACCAAGCAGGGAGTGACAGTCACCCGAGCCGCTCAGCGAGCACGCAAACAGCTGGGTTCTTGGCCCCGAGGGTTCGCCGGTTCCGGTGGCAAGAAAAAGCATGTTGCCGCGGACCGAGATGCCGGCTACCGTCTCACCGCCCCCCAGCTTATAAATCTTGTCGGCCTTGCTCGACCCATACGGATACCTGGCGACATAGTAGCGGTATTCCTTGTATCCGAAATTCTGTACATAGAGATTGTCCTTGGCGTCTATCGCCAACGACACCGAGTAGTCGCCATGTCGAGAGTATTGCCCGATCACCCGGCTTAAGTTGTGCGTGAGCTTGTGGACCACGGATTCGGCCGTCAGCACGTATACATTGCCGTGACTGTCGGTGACGACGTCGAGCGGCTTGGGGCCGAAGGACACCGCGGCTACTTTCTTCCCTTGACTGTCGAACTCGACGACCGCGTTGAGGCCTTGATCGGCTACGTACAGATCCGAACTCAACGGAGGATGCACGACGGCCGGCAGGGCCGCGGCCGGACCCATCGCGGGGGTAGATCGCGAGCAAGCTGTCAGCAACGATAAGGCCGCCGCAGCTATGAGAACCCGTTTCATCTCTTAGCCCTCGTATTAAGCATCCGCTACTGCAACGATAGCACCGACACGCTGTAGGGTGGAAGCGTGAGCGGAATGCTCGTGCCCACCGTCCCAAGGTCTTTCGGCGTGGGGCCGGTCCATTTGTTCTGCTTCGAGCGGTCGTACTGCGCTTTACCGTAGGTGTTCAGCGTTGCGTTAAACGACGAGTGTCC
>DATAPM010000041.1:0-4216 GCA_036265225.1 Vulcanimicrobiaceae bacterium | reverse complement strand
GTCGTTTCCAACAGCCGGCATGACCGAAGTGAACGGTACGCTGTACGGCACGACTCTTACCGGGGGTCATTCAGGGCCACACGGAGTCGGAACCGTCTTCGCACTGACTCCCTAGCTGGACGTGTTGGGAAAACTCCTCACCAGTAAGCGAAACACGTTCGTTATGGCGGCTGTGTCAAGGGCGTCATCGCGTTAGCGTCGCGTGTCTACCCCCACCACGCCCGCCACGCCGATTGGCACCGCAGCGCGAGTTTAGGCGCAATGCTAACCGAAGTCTCCGGGGAACGCCTAGCCCCCGTCGAACGTTGAGTCCTCGACCAACCTTACTCGGAGGCAGCATGGCTAATCGTTTTCATGGCGCGCTTACCCTGAGCGTGGCTTTTTTCGTGCTCGCAGGGTGCGGCGGATCGCAGCCGCGGATCGGCGCGCCGGGCGCGATGCCGCGGGCACATGTGCTGCAACGCGTCGCTAGCAGCACCGATTTGATCTACGCCACCAATGGTTGCGGCGGTACGTGCGTCGTTTCGTACCCTCAGGGCGAGCTAGTTCAGACGCTGGATATCGGCCAAAACGGCGCCTGCGCCGACAGCGCGGGTGACGTCTACATCGCGGGCAGTGGGACCGAGCTTTATGAGTTCGCGCATGCAGGCTCGACGCCAACGAAAACTTTTTCGATTTCAAGTGGTGCGATCAACGGGTGCTCTGTCGACGCGCACACCGGTAATGTCGCCGTGACAGGCGGCGCGGCAAACAGCACTGTGGCGATTTTTCCCGGGACAGGCGGCTCGCCAACAACGTATCCGGTTCCGCTCAATACCCAGTATGCCGGATTTGATTCAGACGGCAATCTTTTTGTTGATGGCTACGACTATCATTTTCAGTTCGCGCTGTACGAGTTACCGCGGGGCGGTAGCCAGTTCGCCCAGATTACCATCAATCCGAACATAGAGATGGGACCTGGCCAAGTGCAATGGGACGGAAGCCTCGTAACGGTATTAGGCATCGGCCCTCAACCGGGAAAAGTCAAACTGCTTCGACTTAATATCTCCGGTTCAACGGCAACCGTTGCCGGAGTGACTAAATTTAGTGGCGTTTGGCGTGCACTGCAGTCGTGGATTCAGGGTAAAACGATTCTACTTCCCTATGGCCGGCATGGGAGCGAATTCCACAACGAAATCGGTATATGGAAATATCCGAAAGGCGGCAAGGTCGTGCAAACCATCAAACATTTTGGGTTGCCCCGCGACTTTCAGGCTGTCACGTTTAGCCCGGGCTCAAAGCCGTGACCACCTTACGCTTTAGGCTCAACCTCGCTGCGAGTCTAGTCATCCTCGCAGGATGCGGCGGATCGCAACCGCCGATTGCCGCTCCGGGTGCGATGCTGCAGAGCGCGACGCAACATTCAAGGAGGCCGCCGACCGGCAACGACTTGCTTTATATTACCGGCGGGACTAATGAAGTCTACGTCTTTTCTTATCCTGACGGTAAGCTCGTGCAGACGCTGACCGGCCTACAGAACCCGAACGGTGAATGCGTCGATCCAAGCGGTGACATTTATATCACCCAATCAACGGGAGATATTGTCGAGTACGCTCATGGTGGCGGGAGTCCCATCAATACATTCTACGCGGCATACGCCACGTACGGCTGCGCAGTAGATCCCACGACGGGCAATCTTGCGGCAGCGACGTACCACTCTGTTACCGTGTGGCTGAATGGCCAAGGTGACCTGAGGTGGCGTTTGGCACAGCTTATAACTGTGAGGGTGGGATGATTGAAAAACCTCGGACGAACTCCTCGGGAGTTCGGTAGCCGAGTGAAGAGTGCGGGCGGATCTCGTTATAGTCCTTTCTCCAATGCTCTGCCCGCTGCCGAGCATCGTGAATATCGAGGAAGGTGTGGGCATTGAGAAGCTCATCGCGAACGCGCCCGTTCAGCGATTCAACGTGGGCATTCTGCGTCGGCTTGCCGGGTTGAATGAACTGCAGATCGATGGACTTGGTGGCCGCCCATTCGAGCATCGCTCGACTCGTGAACTCAGGGCCGTTATCGAACCGGATCATCTGGGGTAAACTGCGGTCGTCAGCAATCTGTTCGAAGCATCGAATGACATCGTAGCTCCCAAACGAGAAAGCGACGTCGATTGCCAAGCATTCACGGGTGAAGTCGTCCACGACGTTCATGGTACGGATCGTTCTCGCCGTAGCCAGGCGATCGTGCATAAAATCGATCGACCAGCGTTCATCGGGCCGAGCGACGGCTGACATGGAGGTTCCTCGGACATACCGCACCTTGCGTTTCTTGCGTGGGCGGACTTGAAGGCCGAGCTGCCGATAGATACGGCGAAATCGCGATTCGCCGATTCCGACCATATCGCGTCGAACCATAATAATCAGCCGGCGCCAGCCGAAGCGCGGCCGCTCCTGAGCCAACGTCTGCGTGCGCTCGACCGGCATTGTGTCGTGCGGTTTGAGCTTTCGTCGATAGTACAGCGTTCGGCGCGGCTGCCCAAGAAGTGCGCAGGCTCGTGAGCGGGATAGACCCCGATCTTCGAGCGCCCTCACAGCTTCTTTTCGCTGCGAGGGCTCCAGCCGTTTTTTGCGATCAGCTCCCGGACCGAGGCGACGGGCTCGTCACTCGCAGCGTGCTCGCGCATCCGGGCCGGGGCGCGCGTCCCGCATCCGCGCCACTGGCAGGCGATCCTCGCACTAGTAGAAGGCGAGGCCGGGCGTAGAGCAATGCCGACTTAGCTCTCCGGGGAACCATAAGCCCGCGTCGAACGCTGAGTCCTCGACCAAGCCTACTCGGAGGCACCATGGTTAATCGACGTTTTATTGGCGCGCTTACATTGAGCATCGCCTTCACTATGCTCGCAGACTGCGGCCGATCGCGGCCGCCGATCGGCGCACCGGGCGCGATTCCGCAGAGCTCGGCGCTCATCCAGCACGCCGCGAACGGCAAGTCGTGGATGCTACCCGAGGCAAAGAAAAACACCCTGCTCTACGTCAGCTCTCCGGGCCGAAACCTCGTGAATATTTTCACGTACCCCGGCGGGCGGCTCGTAGGCTCGCTAACGGGCATTCCCTATCCTTACGGTCTGTGTTCTGATAAGCGTGGGGACGTCTTTGTCGTGAGCTGGAGTTCCGAAAGCGGGCCGGGCTCCATTATCGAGTACGCGCACGCCGCCTCGCAGCCTACGGTAACGTTAACGGACGGAGATTACACACCGGCGCAATGTTCCGTTGACCCCAATACCGGCAACCTTGCGGCGGGCAATTTGAACTTCAACATCGCCGTTTGGGCGAATGCTCAAGGCTCGCCAACCTATTATTCGACTCTGGGCTTCATCGAGGAGAACTGGACGATCACGTACGATGCCAACGGGGACCTCTATTTCGCCAGCCTGCGATATCGCAAAGGGCAGGCATGGCTTCCCCAAGGGAGCTCGGGCGTAGCGCGTTTCGACGTTCCGAAAAACGGCCTCTATCGGTACGGGCAATACTTGACGATCCGTGCGAAAGCTAAGTCCGGCGCAACCGTTGCCCGATATGCGCTTTCAGGTTCCAGGGGCTCAAAGATCGGGTACATGAAGATTAATGACTGTTATGGCTTGCGTGAGTACGCAATTAAGGGCTCAACGCTGGTAGCCGCGTGCTCTAGCAGCGTAGCCTTTTTTAAATACCCCGCCGGCGGCAATCCCACGAACACTATCAGTGGGCTGGACGATCCGTATGGAGTGGCCATTTCCCTTGCATCGCGTTAAGGCGATGGCACCTTCACGCAATCGTCGTGCGCGTCAAACGACGCCTCGCGGAAGACTCACCTTCTTAGGCGCGATTCGACCAAGCGCAACCACCCATCTCGGGGGCGCTCGCGTCACACCTCCTGTGCTCTGTTCGCTCGGCTCGTTTTGCGCGAGAACGCAGCAAGGTAGTAATCACCTCCCGTGATGCGCGCAAAACGAGAAGCCCCTGGACGGGCGGTTGCGCTCGGTCGAATCAATCGCAGGCAGGACCTAGGTCCTGCCGAGTTTCCACCGTATAGTGCGTGCTGATCGGTGCCGCGCACGTCCGCATCAAATCGACGCGCCGGCGAGGCATAATGCTCGCCTAGATCTCCGGGGAGCCAAAGGCGGCCGTCGAACGTTGAGTCCTCGTCCAAGCTTTTCGGAGGCGGAGTTATGAATCGAGGTTTTTACAAGGCACTTAGTGTCAGC
>DATAPM010000040.1:0-5007 GCA_036265225.1 Vulcanimicrobiaceae bacterium | reverse complement strand
GTGCACGAGACGGCTGCTGCCGTCCGTGCCGGTCTGCTTGGTAAACGGTAACCGGCTAAGCTTCGTCCACTTTCCCGACGCAAAGGCGTAGATGTAGCCGTTGCTCATGCCGGCGTAGAACGCGTGCCCGCTTGCGGTGCTGACCGCGCCGAACGCCGTGGGATGCTGTTTTGCACTGCCCGCAAGCTGCACGGTCCACGTTTTTCCATCATCGGTCGACGTGAGGATCCCGGCGTCGTCGGTCGCGTACAGCGCGTTTCCGAACGAGACGAACTGCGTTGCGTGACCGCCCGAATAGACGTTGGTCCAGGACGCTCCGCCGTCGGCCGTTCTAAATATCCCGTCGTACTCCGTCCCCGCCAACAACACTTTCGGTTTGGCCGGATCGAGCCAGAGCGTGTTTACCGCCGAAGCAATATTGCCGGAGGAATCGACCAGCCCATTCGTGAGGGTCTTCCAGGTCGTTCCGCCATCGGTCGTTCCCAAGATGCCCGCGCTCGAGTACGTCTCCAATCCGGTTCCGCGCCCGCTGGCGGCGTAAATGACTTTCGAATTGGCCGGATCGACGGCGAACGCGTTCACCTTTCCCGATGTTGGATAACCGTCGGACATATGTGTTGGTCCGATCGGAGCAAACGTCACGCTCTTTGCCGGTAAAGAACCGAAGGCACCGCCTGGTTGGGCCGCCGGCGGTATCGCGTTGCTTCCCGCACCTCCACGGCACCCGGCAAGCATTGCAATCGTTACAAATGACGCAAAAAGAAGACGGATATTCATCGCTCCGGCTTTCGCCTCAGAGTAAATGTGTCCTCGACATCACCGGTACACCGATGCGGTTATCCGAACTGAACGCCGAGCATCGAGATCGAGCCTCCGTCGATGCCTTCGACCGGATACGTTACTCCCTCACCCTCGTTGCGTGCACCCAGCGCGTAGAGAAATGGTAAGTAATGGTCAGGGGTGGGAACCGACAGCAGCGCGTCGCGGCCCAATCCTCCGTACTCTACGAGCGGCGCATCGTCGCCCGAATCCAAGAGCCTGCGCACTTCCGCTTCAAAGCGCAACGCCCACGAGTACGGCCCGGTCTCGTGACGTCCCCAGGCATAGGCCTCGAGGTTGTGTACGAGATTGCCGCTCGCGAGCAGCAAAACGCCCTCGTCGCGCAGCGGGCGCAGTCGCTTACCTAACTCGTAGTGAAATAGAGGCGGCTGCGTTTCGTCGATGCTGAGCTGAACGATTGGAACGTCAGCCTTCGGAAACATGTGCACCAATATTGACCACGCTCCGTGATCGAGTCCCCAACTTCCATCGCGGCCGACGTCAACGGGCGCTAACGCTGCGCCAACGCGATCGGCAAGTGCCGCATCGCCCGGCGCCGGATATTCCACCTCGAAGAGCGCCTGCGGAAAGCCGCCGAAGTCGTGGATCGTGCGCGGCCGCGCCATCGCCGTCACTGCCGTTTGCGAAGCGCACCAGTGCGCCGAAACGCAGAGAATGACGCGCGGCCGGCGGATCGACTCGCCCAGGGATGCCCAGGCGCGCGAATACTCGTTCTCCCGGAGCGCGTTGAGCGGGTTGCCGTGCCCGACGAAGAGTGCCGGCAAAGTCTTAGACACCTACGCGACCCGCGTCAAACCCCGCTTGGGCTCGCTTTACTTCGTCGATGTGATCGTGCGCCCACTGGGTCAGGGAGCCGAGCGGTTCGCACAGGGTGCGCCCGAGCTGCGTGAGTTCGTACTCGACGCGCGGTGGAATCTCCGGATAGATCGTGCGGCTCACCAGCCCGTCGCGCTCGAGATCCCGCAGGGTTTGGGTCAGCATCTTCTGCGAGATTCCGCCGATCATGCGGCGCAGCTCGCCGAACCGGCGGCGCTCCGATTGGGCCAGAATGCCGATGATCAACGCCGTCCATTTATCGGCGATCCGCTCGAGGACGAGCCGCGACGGACAGTCGCGTTGGTTATAGACCTCGGCGTCCGAGGGGACGAAGGGCAGTTTAGTGGTTACCATTAGGTTCCTAGGCTACTTTCGAGTGCGTACTGGAAAGATGATTGTTAGTATGTAAAAGTTACTAACACAACGATATCACACCTCTATTCTACAAGCAACCATCAAGGAGCCTAGTCATTCCATGACCACCACAGCGCAGCACCAGCAAACGAGCGTTTACTCGCTCGACCGCGCGCACACGACCGTTGAGTTCGTCGTGCGTCATCTCATGATCACGAAGGTCCGCGGACGCTTTACCAACTTCGACGGCCGCATCGAGCTGGCACCGGGTACCGATCTTCCTCAGCTTGTCTCGACGCGAATCGAAGCCGCTTCAATAGATACGCGCGAGGATCAACGCGACGGGCACCTTCGCTCCGCAGATTTCTTCGACGTCGAGAATTATCCCGAGTTAACGTTCGAGAGTACCCGCATCGAAGGAACTCCGGACGACTTCACGATCCACGGGAACCTCACGATTCGCGGCGTCACGCGCGAAGTCGCGCTGAAGGCGACGTTCGAAGGGCGCACCAACGATCCGTGGGGCGGCACGCGCGTCGGTTATGAAGCGCACACCACCGTCAATCGCAAAGATTTCGGTCTCGCCTGGAACGCCGCGCTCGAAACCGGCGGCGTCGTCGTCGGCGACGAGGTTCGCATCGAGCTTAACGTCGAGGCGATCCTTCAACCGGCGTAACGCCCTCGCGGCGGCCTAAGCGGCCAGGGATCGCGCCGCTCGGCCCGTGCAAACAATTTCAAGGGCGCCGCACTGACGGCTCCTAATCAATATGGCGATGCGTAACTGCCGCCGTCTCCTAATGACTTGCGCTCTTCTTTGCGTAGCAGCGTGCCGGCCGGCATCGTTGCCCCAATCAGCGCTGCCGCCCGATGCCGTGACCCGCGAAAACGCTGCCCCAGGCTGCGGAACGCATGCGAACGAGACGCTCGAGGCGGTGGAAGCCTGCATCAAGGGCGACACGCTTTGGCAGCGCCTCGCGCACTTCCAAAAGATAGCCGACGATAACCCCGGGCCCAAAGGGCACGGGAATCGGGATACCGGCACGCCCGGCTACGCCGCCTCCGTCGAGTACGTTGCGAAGCTGATGCGGGACGCGAACTACGCCGTCACGATCCAGGAGTACAACTACAAGAAGTCCGACGTGATCGGGACGCCGGCGTTCGGCACTGCGACGCATACCTACGCACTCGACCGCGACTGGTTCGTCGCGCGGCAGTCCGGCGGCGGGCAACTCGCAGCACCGATCGCACCGCCAAGCGGTTCGAGTTCCGGTTGTTCGGCCGGCGATTTCGGCGGCTTCAATCGCGGCAACGTCGCGCTCCTCGAAGAGAGCGCGGCCTGCGACTTCGACGACCAAGTACGCAACGCGCGTGGCGCCGGCGCGGCGGCAGTCGTGCTCTACGCGACCTCGGAACAACCCGCTCGCGAAGCACGGCTAATGCACCTCGCCGATATTCCGGTGCTTGGCGTTACGACGCGCGCTCTAGGCGCCGAACTGCGCGCCGGAGCGCCGACCGTTCGCATTGACGTTCGCGTTCGGCGCCGCGGCGACGTGGACTATAATGTGATCGCCGATTCGCGGTACGGCGATCCGCAGCACGTCGTCGTCGTCGACGCGCATCTCGATGCCATCTACGGGGCTGGGATGCTCGACAACGCTTCGGGTTCGACCACGATACTCGAAACCGCCCTCGACATGGCGAAGACCCATACTCGCAACCGGCTGCGCTACATTTGGTTCGGCGGCGAGGAGATCGGATTGCTCGGATCGCGCTACTATACGACACACTTGACGCGCGCCGACCTCCATCGCATCGTTTTTGACGTTGACGTAGACGTTACGGCCACCCCGAACTTCGACATTTTAGTCGCCGATCCGAAGTTCGCAAAGAAAGCAAAGCGCTTCCCACCGAACGTCATCCCGCAATCAAGAGTCGGAAACCGGTATTTCGCAGATTTCTTCAAAACGGGCGGCGTGGTGTCGCGCAACGCGCGGTTCGGAAACGATGGAACCGACTCGTTCTCGTTCGCACTGGCCGGTGTCCCGAATACCGGCATTCTTACCGGGCAAGACTGCTGCAAGCAGCCTTGGGAAACGAAGCTTTGGGGCGGCTATCGAGGAAACTACGAAGGCAAGATACCGAGCTTCAATGGCGGCTGCGTAGACAACCCGCATCGCTGGTGCGACAACCTCGACAACAACGACCCCTTCGTCTTCGAGCTGACGACCAAGGCGGTCGCTTACGTAGTCTTCGAGCTGTCCAATCGGCGATTTCCCTAGTCTACGTCTGGTTTTTGTTGGGCGTCATGAACATCCGGCCGTGCGGGTAGTCGAAGACGAAATTGAAATGCTTGAGGAAGTCGAACCCTAAAAGCATATAGTTCGCCGCGAAGCCTAGCTCGCAGGCCTGCTCGTTCGCGTAGGTGATGGGCCCGATCGTGAGGCTGCTCAGGACTCCACACTCTGGAATCTTGAGTCCGCGCTTCTTGCGCAGATCCGGACCGAAGAAAATTATGCCGGGGTTACCGGTATCGAGCATCGCATTGACGTCAATGGTCTTGTTAAGGACCATCGGTATGGTTGGTATTCCATCCGAAACGTCGACGAGAATCGGCAAGCCCTTTTCCGACGAAAGGTCGTCGAGCGGATCGAGAATGGTGATTTGTGACGCGTACACGTCGAGCTTGACGATGGCCGCCGCAAAAAGATCGAAGCCAATGAGCCCATCGTAGGCCTCGCGATCCAAGCCGCGTGCGTCCTCGCGGCGAAAGTCTTCCGAATAAACGAGCGCATCGTGGAGCGTGGCTCCGCCCAAGCTGATGCTGGAAGTGCGGCGCACTCGTATGGGGACCTCGCCGTAAATGGTGTAGCCCTGACTTCCGCCTTTGAGCGGTGCGGCGTTCGCCTTGTCCGCGAAGCGGTCGTCGAGGATGATGCCGTCTGCGCCCGTATCCAAGATGAAGCGGCCCTTGACGCCGTTAACGGTCACGTCAATCAG
>DATAPM010000039.1:0-8826 GCA_036265225.1 Vulcanimicrobiaceae bacterium | reverse complement strand
CGCCGAGTTCAAAATCGAGGTCACGCGCTCGCGCGCGTCGGCTTGTGCTTGCGAGAGGCCACGGCGAATGCGTCCCAGTGCCGGCGAAGCACGCTCGAGCACGGTGCCGCGTTCGTCGATCGCATCCACGATGTCGCGCGTCACCTCGCGCAGCGGCGTGTACGCGGCCACGACGTCCCCGAGATCGGCGTGCTCGTGGGTCGCGCGGTACGCCGATGCCGCAGCAGCGAGCGCGTCGCCGATCGCCCGTAAGTCGGCAGCGCCTAGCGTTCTGCCAAGCGCCGCCGCCTCGGTCAGTGGCGCGGTTTCGGCCGCGCGCATGATCCGAAGGTCCGCGCCGGCTACGAGCGATCGTATCGCTTCGGTGCGGCGCTGCTCGCGCCGCACCAGATCGTAATCGGCGTAGGGCTCGAGCGTCTGTGCGCGGGCGTGGCCGCGCTGGGTATGCGTGGCGCCGACGACGCGATCGCGAACGCCGGCAAAATCGAGCGTCTCGAGTGTTCGCGAATCTGCAAGCGTCATCGCATGGAAGGGATTAAGCGGAGAGCTTCTTTTGTACCAGTTCGTTGACCAGCGCCGGGTCGGCTTTGCCGCGCGATGCCTTCATCACCTGACCGACCAGAAATCCGGCGACGTTCGTCTTGCCGGCGCGGAAATCGGCGACGACGGCCGGATTGGCCATCAGTACGCCGTCGACCAGGACTTCGATGGCGCCTGGATCGGTGGTTTGCGCGAGACCTTCGCGTTCCACGATGGCAACCGGCGAGCCCACGCCGTCCCACATGCGAACGAGCAGTTCTTTGGCGATTTTGGAGTTGATTTTTTTGGAATCGACCAGCCCGACGAGTTCGGCCAAGTGCTCCGGCGAGACCTTCGACGCTGCAACGGCAACGTCGTGCTCGTTGGCCAAGCGGGAGAGTTCGCCAAGTACGAAGTTGCTGGACTGCTGCGCGTTGCCGCTGATCGCGACGACGCGATCGAAATAACCGCTCAGCGAAACGTTATCGACTAATTGCGTCGCCTGCCGAGAACCGAGGCCGTACTCGCGCGCGTAGCGTTCGAAACGTTGCCACGGAAGTTCGGGCAACTGCGCTCGCAGGCGTTCGACGTCGGCTGCGGCAATTTCGAGCGGCACCAAGTCGGGATCGGGAAAGTAGCGGTAATCGTGCGCTTCTTCTTTGCTGCGCATTGGATGCGTCACGCCGTGAACTTCGTCCCAGCCGCGCGTCTCTTGCACGATTCGCTGGCCGGCGCGAAGCGAGGCAATCTGGCGCTCGATCTCGCTCTCGATGGCGCGCTCGACCGAACGGAACGAGTTCATGTTCTTGATCTCGGTCTTGGTGCCGAGCTCCGTCGAACCTACCGGACGGACCGAAACGTTGGCGTCGCAACGGAGCGAGCCTTCTTCCATCTTCACATCTGAGACGCCTAAAACGAGCAGGGTTCGGCGAAGCGATTCCAGGTACGCGACCGCGTCGGCGGCACTCTGCAGTTCGGGCTCCGAAACACACTCCATCAACGGCACGCCCGCGCGGTTGAAGTCGAGCAGCGAGTAGGAACTGCCGGCGATCCGGCCGTCGCCCGATCCCGCGTGCGTGGATTTACCGGTATCTTCTTCGAGATGTATACGCGTCAGCCGGCACTCACGCATGGTACCGTCTTCGAGCCAATATTTGACCGTTCCACCCATCGTTAGAGGCATGTCGTACTGCGAGATCTGGTAATCTTTGGGCATGTCCGGATAGAAATAATTCTTCCGGTCGAACTTCGAGAACGACGGAATCTCGGCGCCGAAGGCAAGCCCTGCGTTAACGGTATGCTCGAGCGCTTTTGCGTTAGGCACCGGCAGTGCTCCGGGCATTCCCAGACAGACTGGGCAGACCTTGGTGTTCGGCTCGCCGCCAAACTGGTTGGCGCAACCGCAGAACATCTTCGTCTTAGTCTTGAGCTCGACGTGACACTCGATGCCGACGACCGCTTCGTACTCGACACTCATGCACGCACCGCGTCGAGCGCCGGACGGTGCGCGGTTGCGTGTCCGGTCGCCGTTTCGTACGAATGCGCCATGTCGAGGAGCAGCCGTTCGGCGAAGAGCGGCGTCGTCAGCTGTAGTCCCAGCGGCATCGGCAGGCTGCCGCCTTCGGGCGTTGCCCAGCCGCACGGAACCGAGAGCGCGGGCAGACCGGCCAAAGCCATCGGAATCGTATAGTAATCCATCAAATACATGCTGTACGGATCGCTCTTCGCATTAAAAACGAAGGCCGGACAGCTGGCGGCCGGACACGCGATCGCGTCGCACCGCGCGAAGGCGCGCTCGAAGTCGCGCGCGATCAGCGTTCGCGCCTTCTGCGCGCGCACGTAGTAGGCATCGTAATAGCCGCTCGAGAGTGCGTGCGTACCGATGAGAATGCGGCGCTTAACCTCGGGGCCGAACCCGGCCGCGCGCGTATTGTCGTACATGGCGCGCACGTCGCTGCCGTCTACGCGCAAACCATAACGAACGCCGTCGAAGCGCGCCAAGTTGGACGAGCACTCCGCCGGCGCAACCAGGTAGTAGGTCGGAACGCCGTACTCCGCCGTCGGCAGCGAAACCTCGACCAGCTCGGCGCCCAGACGCTCCAGGTCCGCGTACGCTTTTTGGTAGATCGCGTCGAGATCGGTGCCCAGCTTCTTGGTATCGAACTCGCGGACGATGCCGACGCGCAACCCGCGCAGATCGTCGCGCCACGGGCCGGCGGTCGGCTCGAGCGGCCGGTTTATCGACGTAGAATCCATCGGATCGTAGCCGCCCATGGCGTCGTAGGCCAGCGCGGCATCTTCTACCGTGCGCGTCAGCGGACCGATTTGATCGAGGCTCGAGGCGAATGCGATGAGACCATAACGCGAGACGCGGCCGTAGGTCGGTTTGAATCCGACGAGGTTACAGAACGCACCCGGTTCGCGAATCGAACCGCCGGTATCGCTGCCCAAACCAATGGCCGCTTCGTAAGCCGCCACCGCCGCAGCGGAGCCGCCGCTCGATCCGCCGGGAACGCGTGATAGATCGTAAGGATTGTGAGTAACCCCGAGTGCGGAGTTCTCGCACGAACTGCCCATTGCGAACTCGTCGCAGTTTGCCTTGCCGATGGGTATTCCGCCGGCTTCGAGAATTCGCGCGACGGCGGTCGCAGTGTAAGGCGCGATCCAGTTCTCGAGAATCTTGCTGCCGCAGGTTGTGCGCGTGCCCTCTAGGCACATATTATCTTTAACCGCGACCGGCACGCCGGCCAGCGGAAGGCGTTCGCCGGCGCGAATTCGCTCGTCAACGCGCCGCGCCTGCGCGCGCGCGCGGTCGTCGAGGACGGTGAGATAGGCGCCGACTTCTCCTTCGACCGCCCGAACGTGCGCCAGCGTTGCTTCGGCGATCTCGAGCGCACCGGCTTGCCTCGCATTGACCTGCGCGGCGATGCCGGCGGCGCTTCCTTCGATAATTTCCGTCACCGTTTACTCCGCAATAATCCGCGGCACGCGAAAGAATCCGCCTTGGCGTTGCGGCGCAGCGGAGAGCACCGTCTCGCGATCGAGACACGGGCGCAACTCGTCGTCGCGCGTCACGTTGTGTGACTCGACGACCTGAGCCGTCGCCGGAACGCTGGCAATATCCAGATCGGAGAGCGCGTTAACGTGCCCGAGCAGATCTCCGAGTTGCGTTCCAAAGCGCTCGATCTCGTCGTCGGTCAACGCAAGACGCGCCAATTTTGCGACGTAGCGGATGTCGATAGCGTCACTCGCCACGGCAATACTCGAATCTGACCAGCGTCTCCACGTGGCCGGTCTGCGGAAACATATCAAATGGCTGCACGGTGATAGGGCGGTATCCGTTGGCCACGAGGTACTTGGAATCCCGTGCCAGCGTTGCCGGGTCGCACGAGAGGTACCACAAAAGCGGCACCCGAGCGGTCGCGATTGCACCGAGCGTTACCTCGTCGGCACCTTTGCGCGGCGGGTCGAGGAAAACGACGCCCGCATCGTGCAGCGCGGCGCGCAGTCCCGGTGCGCCGACCAGCCGCTCCACACGGCCGGCCTCGACGCGAACGTGACCGAGAAGGCCGTTGCGCCGCGCGTTGGCCTTGGCCTCGGCGACGGCGTGCAGGTTCTCCTCGACGCCGTAAACGCTCCAGCCGTGTTTTGCAAAATAGAGCGAAAACGTCCCAATGCCGCAATAGAGATCCACCACGCGACCGGCCGGCGACAGGGACGGCTCAAGAAAAGCAAAGATGCGTTCCACCATTTCTACGTTGACTTGAAAGAACGATGCAGACGAAACGCGATAGCGCACGCCGGCAACGGTCTCTTCGATCTCCGCCTCGCCGGCCAGCTGCTTGTGGTGACGCCCTAGAATCACGTTCTCGGAAGCAAGGTCGAACGAGTTGGCGACGCCGGCCAGCCGCGGAATCTCGCGCATCAGCGCCGGCGCGGCAGCCTCCGTACTTCTTGACGGTTGTGGGGTCGTAACGGTCATCACGAGATCGCCGCTCGCCGCCGCACTCCGGGCTACGACGTGACGGGCATCGTCGAACACCGGGGCGATCGTAGCATCGTCGCGCAGAGAGGCCAAACGCGAAAGCGCCGCGTCAAGCGGCGGCGTCACGATGGGACACCGATCGATTGCGACGACGTCGTGCGAACGCTGGCGATAGAAACCTAGCGCCGGGGGCGTCGTCCGATGGTTTACGACCAGCGACATTTTGTTGCGGTAGGCGCGAGGCTCGCTCATGCCGATCGTGTCGTCAACGTCAACGCCGCTCAAACCCCCGATGCGCTCGAGAGCGTTGCGAACGACGTCGCGCTTCCAGCGCAGCTGCGCGGAGTAGGCAAGATGCTGCACCTGACAGCCGCCGCAGATGCCGAAGACCGGACAGAACGGCTGCGCGCGCGCCGGCGATTCCGAAAGGATCTGCAGCAGATCCGCTACTGCGTATTTCTGCTTGACGTCGGAGACGCGAACGCGCGCCCGCTCTTGCGGCAACGGTCCAAAACAAAAGACCGCCATGCCTTCGGCCCGGCCGACTCCTTGGCCGTTAGCGAGAAGGTCGGTAAACTCGAGCTCGATCTCCGCGCCGCGTTGCAGGGGCGCAGATCGTTTAGGCGCTGTGTCTCTGCTCGTCAAGCGCCTTTAGAAGAGAGTTCGCTTCGTCGATCAGCTCTTGAATGCGGTGCGTCGTCGGATCCTCGCGACGATCTCCCGACGCAATGCGAATTGCCGCGACCCCAAGAACCGTTCCCAACGCCGCGAGACCGACTCCAAAGCCGATCCAGAAGAGCATGCGCCCGAGCCGATGCTCGTCGCGGCTCTCGATCCGATCCGGTTCCGGTGATGCGTTCGGCGAGTGCATCCTCAAGCATTCGCGATGGGGGGATGCCGGGCCCTGGTCAGCCCTTCGCGTCTAGGTGGCGCAGCGAGTCGAGTTCGACGATTCGCGCCCCGTCCGTCTCGAACGCGATTCGCGTAATCCCGCCCGGCGTAAACCGCAGGCTCAAGTTATCGCTAGGGGTTCCGGTCTGATCGCGACCTAAAAGCGCGAGCACGGCGTGCAGAGGCCCGGCGTGCGTTACGACCGCGATTCGCCCTCCGCGATGGCGGCTGCGCGCTTCGTTAACGAACGACTCGACGCGCGCACGAACTCGTTCGAACGACTCGCCGCCCTGCGGTGCATACAGCTTTGCTGCGGTCGAACCGCGTCCGGCAAGATGCGGATTGGCGGCAACAATCTCATTCCAAGTCAGGCCTTCCCAGGCGCCGAAATCGAACTCGCGCAGTCGCGCGTCCGCCACAACGGCTATGGCGTGCGGCTCGGCGATTGCTTGGGCCGTTTCCATCGCACGGGCGAGGTCGCTGGAGTAAAGCGCGTCTATCGTTTCCTCGCGAAGCGCCTTCGCGATCGCCGCGGCGTGCGCGCGACCTCGCTCCGAGAGCGCGAGGTCCGTGCGGCCTTGAAAGCGCCGCGTCGCGTTCCACTCGGTCGGACCGTGCCGGATAAGCGTTAGCAACACGGGCGGCAGGTTCGATTCGGCTCGCGCACAATCCAGCGAAGTCGGTCGATTGGGGAGAGGTGGTCGAGCGGTTGAAGGCACTCGCTTGGAAAGCGAGCAGAGGTGTTGAGCCTCTCGAGGGTTCGAATCCCTCCCTCTCCGCCAGCGCCGTGCTTAGGCGCCGGCAACCCGATCGAGATGCGCGAGCCAAAAATCGAAACTCGCCCGCGCCTGCGCTTCCAGCATCGCGTCCCCCGACACGACCTCGCGCCCGATTTGGCGCCCGAGCATCGCGCGCGGTCCGTAGTTGGCATCAATAACCACGTCGGCGCGCCGTAGCGCATTGAGCAGTACTCCGGGCAGCGACGCGTCGGGAGGCAGCGTGCTGAGCACGATCTCCGGTGGATTGTTCGCCGGCCACGGCGTCGCTTCAAAGCGGCGGCAGGCGTCGTGGACGCGCTCTTCGTTGCGTCCCCATATAAACGTATAGGCGTCGTTGTCGTGCAACTCGGCGAGAATCGCTCGCGCCGTCGCACCGTATCCTAAAACACCGATTCGTTTGAGGGCAACGGGTTCGTCCAGTAAACCTTCGATTGCGGTTCGCGCGCCGATTCCGTCGGTCGTGGTTCCGATCGTCGTTGGGCCAAAGAAGAGCGTGTTGACCGCTTCGGCACGGCGCCCCTCATCGGTAAGGACGCCACACGAGGCCAGCACCTCTTCTTTCAGCGGATAGGTCACGTTGCAGCCGGTGTAGCCTTCGGCGCGCAGTCGCGCGATCGCCGCCGCTCCGTCGCCGCGCGCGACTCTAATGGCGCTGTAGCTTCCGTCAATGTCGGTCTCTTCGAGAAAATCGGCCTGCAGGCGCGGACTCGCGCTGTGCGCGACCGGATCGCCAATGAGGGCAAGCTTCATCATCGGCGACTCGGCAACATCAGACGCTCGAAAAAACGAAAGACGCGCGTGACGGCAAAATCCTTGTGCTCGATCGGCTCGGTGAGGATCGTGTAGAGCCCGCAGAGCTTGCCCCCGAGAACGTCGGTGAATAGCTGGTCGCCGACGACGGCGATTTCGTGCCGGCGCAGCTGCAGGCGCCGTTTGGCCCGGAGAAAGCCAAATGGGAGCGGTTTGAGCGCGTTAGGAATGCACGTCACGTTCAGCTGCCGAGCCAGCGAGTTCACCCGTTCCGAGAAGTTGTTCGAAAGCATCACGATGCGAAATCCGCGCTCGTGGGCGCGAGCCACCCACTCTAGGTGCTCGCGCTCGAGTTCGGTCGCGCGAAACCCGAGCAGGGTGTTGTCGAGGTCGACGATCAGACCGCGAATGCCGGCCGATTCGAGCTCCTCGTGGGATACGTCGTGGAGCCGAGGAGCAAACCGGTTGGGCCCGAGCATCTAGCGTGGCTTGCGCGGCTTATCCCCGGTATCCTCGGAACTTTCCACACGCGCCTCACGACCCTCCGAGTTCTCCACCGCCATCCACCGGTAACTCGCCGGATGACCCACAAGGATTTAGGAAGCAACCCCCATATCTTGTGGTTACGTCTCATTTGTGACACAATAGGTTACCAATCCGACACGTTTGAAGCCTTCAGCTTCGAACACGTGTTCGATGTAGTGGAGGAAGCCCCGTATGAAGTTTTCGCGCACGTATTCGGTCTCCGGAGACCCTTACGCCGGCGTGGCCTTCGAGCCGCGCACTTCCCGTATCGTCAATCCCGACGGTTCGGTGATCTTCGAAGCCAAAGACGTCATGGTCCCGGTCGAATGGACCCAGGTCGCGGTCGACGTGCTGGCTCAGAAGTACTGCCGCAAGGCGGGGGTGCCCACAGCGACGGCCCGGGTGGCCGAGGAAGACGTGCCGGCCTGGCTGCAGCGTTCGATTGCCGACGACTCGGTGTTGGAGGCGCTCACTCGGGACGAGCAGTTCGGCCCGGAGCGCGACGCCCGGCAGGTCTTCAACCGGATGGCCGGCTGCTGGACGTACTGGGGCTGGAAGTACGGCTATTTCGATTCCGAAAACGACGCGCGGATTTACTACGATGAAATGTGTGCGATGTTGGCCCGCCAGATCGGCGCTCCTAACTCTCCGCAGTTCTTCAATACCGGCCTCCACTGGGCGTACGGCATTTCGGGACCGCCGCAGGGGCATTGGTTCGTCGATTCAGACGATGGCGTCGCAAAGGCCTCGCCGGATACGTTTTCACATCCCCAAGTCAGCGCATGTCTTCCTTACCATGCTCTAGTCTCGACGCCCGACGGCCCAATTCCGATCGGCGACATTGTCGAGGGCAAGATGATTGGTCAGGCCGTATACGACAGGGCTGGAATCACGCGTGTCTTAGCAACCAAATCGAACGGTGTCAAGCCGGTATTTCGCGTTACGCTCTCCGACGGGAATTTCGTCGAAGCCACCGGCGACCATCTCATCCTCACTCGAAATGGTGGCGCGAGAGCCGCAGCCTGGAAACGCGTGGATGAGCTCATCTTGGGTGATCGGCTCGTTGAAAAGACGCGAACTTCGATCCTGAAGCGCTCGGCGTCTTTCGCCGATGTCGCGGAAGCCTCGCTTGCCGGTTGGGTTCAGGGCGATGGATTTGTCGGCCAATACAAACACGGAACAAATCGGAGCTTGACGGTCGAGGCAATGGCCGTCAACGACGAAGAGCGCGAACACATGACCGCTAGCAGCGACCTGGTTCTTGCCTCGTGTCACTACTGGGAAGCGACAGGCGCGACCCCAAAAGGGGCAGTGCTGGTTACGCGCAGACGCTACTACGGTGAGGTGCTACGCCCATTCGTCGAACGGTATCAGCTA
>DATAPM010000038.1:0-1809 GCA_036265225.1 Vulcanimicrobiaceae bacterium | reverse complement strand
GCGTTTTCCTCAGATCGTCGAGCAGTGGCTCGAACTCGCCCGTGCTTTGGAGCAACGGCAGTATCGCCGGCGGGGCCGTCTGGCGCAGTGGACGGATTGCCTCCAGCGTGCGCCGCAGCGAGCCGAGATCGCGGGGCGTCGCGCGCCGAAAGCGCACCTTCTGCGCGATGCGCTCGAGATCGAACGCACGCCTGAGTACCTCGCGCATCGCTTCGCGCGACGCGTGCGCTTCGACTAAGGCAGCCACGGCATCTTGACGAGCGGCGATCGCCTCGGGCGCGACCAGCGGAGCCAGTATCCAGCGCGCCAGCATTCGCGATCCCATGGACGTCGCGCAAAGATCGAGCGTCGCCAGTAGCGTGGCACGCGGATTTTGCCCTTGCGCACGCGTCAGTTCGAGGTTCTTTCGCGTCGCCGGGTCGAGGGCAAGAAACTGCGCGTCGCGGTAAAAGGCAGGCTCGCCGAGACCGGCTGCGCCGTTGGTCACGCCGGTGCGCCGGACGAAACCGGCAAGGGCGTCGAGCGCGCGATGGATGGCCAGCGACTCGTCAATCGAAAAGCCGTCAAGCACCGGACGGTCGCGCGCGTCGACGAGGCCAAGGCCGAGGGTCGCGATACGTGCGCCCAACCCTTCGACCGCGGTTCCGATCGTTGCCCGCAGCTCCGCGGGTACGTCGGCGACGATTTCGGTCGGTCCGATTCGCGCCAGCTCGGCGAGCAGCTCTTCGTAAGAGTCGTCGCCGCCTAGCGCGGTAGCGGCAACATAGCTTGTCGAAACGTCGGCGTAGGCCAAGGCGAAGGTTTCTCCCACCATCGCAATCGCAGCTAAGTAGTTATTCTGCTTTCCGTCGAGGAGCTGTTCTTCGATCAGCGTGCCCGGCGTTACCAAACGAACGACGTCGCGCCGGACGAGGCGGTTGGGCTGTGGGACCTCCAACTGCTCGGCAAGCGCCACGACGAAACGCTGCTGGACCAAGCGCGCCAGATATCCGGGAAGCGCGTGATGCGGAACGCCGGCCATCGCGACGCGTTTCCCGGCGCCGGCCTCTTTACTCGTCAACGCAATTTGCAGCGCCCGCGCGATGACCTCGGCGTCCTCGCCGTAGGCCTCGTAAAAGTCGCCGACGCGCGAAAGCAGGATGGCTTCGGGATGCTTGGCTTTCATGCCGAAGTACTGCTCGAGCATCGGCGAGTACTTGTTCACGTTCCCAATGCCTTGGAGATCGCGCGGACGTAGGTGCCCTTGGGATGTCCCGTGCCCCCGGGTGGTAATTGCGGATTATCGCGGTCGAGATCCCAGATCATGATGCCGCGGTACCCGAGCGTGCGCACGTCCTTGCCGTAGCCCGCGGCGTCGTGCGGCGAAACGACGGTGCCGTCGTCGGCTTCGCCGATCATTAGGCCCAGCAGAATCTTACTCTTGGGGAAATAGCCGCCGCCGGCGAGCTCGATCTGGGAGAACTGCTGCAGCACGTCGAGCCGGCAATCGTCGGGAGCGCCCTGCCGATAGCTGCACGATGGATCGATCGGCGGATGCCAGCCGTATTGATCGTACGCCATGACGTTGACGTAGTCGATAGCCGAGCCGGCTTGGGCGATAATCGCGATATCCTCGCCGTCGTGACCGCCCTCTTGGCCGGTGTCCGCACCGTCGATAAACGCATCGAAGGTGACGATCGCTTTGGGGAAGGCCTTGCGGACGGCCAGCAGTACGTCGATCAGCTGCTGCCGACCGTTATTGGGGACAACTTCATCGTCGAAGTCGAAACCGTCGTACAGTTTGGGATGCGCCTTGGCGTAGGCGACGAA
>DATAPM010000037.1:0-5636 GCA_036265225.1 Vulcanimicrobiaceae bacterium | reverse complement strand
GTCTCGAGCTCGGCGCCGACGACTATATCAGTAAGCCGTTCTCGCCGCGCGAACTGGTGGCGCGCGTGCGCGCGCTGCTGCGTCGTACCGCCGAAGTGACCGCGGCGGCGAACGAGCGCCATGCCAGGCGCACTCGCATCGGTGAACTCGGCGTGGACTACGATTTTCACGAGGTCACCATTGCCGGCCGTCCGGCGCGCCTTACCGCGACCGACTTCAAGATTCTCGCCGTCCTGGCGGAGAACCCGGGCGAGGTCTTTACGCGCTCGCATCTGCTCGACCGTCTCGGCGACGACGGCGGAATCTACGAGCGCACCCTGGACCGTCACATCAACAACCTGCGGAAGAAGATCGAAGCCGATCCCCGAAACCCGGAATACGTCGTAACCGTCTACGGCGTGGGTTACAAGATTCGAAAACCCTAGAATATTCTTTAGTTCTTCGCAACGCCCCGATAGGATGGAAGAGCCATGTCCGACTTACTCGACAAAGACGAAGAAGATGCGCCGCTCGTAGGAACGCTTCGCTTCGTGTTCGTGATGGGCATTACGTTCGCGCTTCTTTGGCTAGGGATGTACCTTCTGTTGCGGGTGCGCTGGTAAAATGCACATTCACCGTTACGAACGCTGGTGGCTCACCTTCGGGATAGCGATGCTGGTGGTCTTCTTGAGCCTGATCGCCTTTGCGGCCTTCGCGGACAACATGAATCCGCCAAGCGGCATGCAGCAGGTCGATCCGACGAAGGTTTCGCAGACGCCGCCTTTCGACGAGCCCGGCCTTCGCAAGCTGTCCGACGGCTCGTACGAGGCGTACTACGTTTCCCGGGTATTCTCGTTCACGCCGGCAACGTTGACGATTCCTCTGGGAAGCAAGGTGACGTTCTACGTTACCAGCGCCGACGTCGTGCACGGTTTCTTCATTCCGAACACCGACATCAACATGATGGCGGTTCCGGGCTGGGTGAACGACCAGGCTCACACCTTTTCCAAACCCGGGGAGTATCTCCTGATCTGCCACGAGTACTGCGGTTTGGGGCACCAGAACATGTTCGCGAAGATCGAGGTGCGTTAGCATGATCGTTTCCGACCGCGTGCGCGCCGAGAACCGAGTCGTCATCGCGCACGTCTACACCGCGACGGCGGCGATCGCGCTCGGCGCCGTCTTTGGAGTCTTTCAAGGCTTTGGGCGAACGGGACTCTACGAAGCACCGGCCTGGTTCGACTATTATCGCGTACTGACCATGCATGGCGTCTTGATGGCCCTGGTCTTTACGACGTTCTTCATTACCGGGCTCTCGCTCTTCGTGACCTATCGCGCCATTCCGCGCGAGCGGTCGCTCGGGATGGGGTGGTTCGGCTGGGCGTTGATGCTCTTCGGCACCGCGATGGCGGCGGTTACGATTCTCAAAGGCGACGCGACCGTCTTATATACATTTTACGCTCCGCTCAAAGCGAGTCCGTGGTTCTACGTCGGCGCGACACTTTTAATTCTCGGCACGTGGGTGGTGGCGTTCGAGATCTTCGGCAACGTCAATTACTACCGGAAGAACAACCCCGGCCGCGCGGTGCCACTGGTCGTTTTTTGTGCCGCGGCGACCTTTGTGATGTGGATCGTGGCGACTCTGGGCGTCGTCGCCGAGATGTTCTTGCTGATTCCCTGGGCGTTCGGTTGGACGGCCGGCATCAACGTCATGCTGACGCGCATGTTCTTCTGGTACTTCGGCCATCCGCTGGTCTATTTCTGGATCATGGGCGCGTACATCATCTGGTACAACATCATACCGACGCGCTACGGCGGAAATCTCTTTAGCGATGCTCTCACGCGCCTGACGTTCGTGATGTTGATTCTGCTCTCCACGCCGGTCGGAATTCACCACGAGTTCATGGAGCCGGGCATCTCGTCTATCTGGAAGATGCTGCACACGGTGACGACCTACGGCGTGGCGATTCCGTCCTTCATCACGGCGTTCGCGATCTTCGCGTCGTTCGAGCTCTTCGCCATCAAACAGGGTAAGCGCGGTTTTATCGGCACCGTCACGGCCCTTCCGTGGAACGACCCGACCTTCAGCGGCGCCGGGCTGGGCATGATCCTCTTCATCCTCGGCGGCTTCGGCGGACTCGTGAACGCGTCGTACAGCATGGATACGGTCGTGCATAACACGATATGGATCGTCGGTCATTTCCACGTGACCGTAGGCGGTCCGGTGGCGCTGACGTTTCTTGGCGCGGCTTATTGGATAATTCCGCGCATCACCGGTCGCGCGCTCTGGCAGCCGCGTCTGGCCCTCTTTCAGACGCGCCTGTGGTTTTTCGGCATGGTGATCATGTCGCTCTCAATGCATTACGCGGGGCTGCTGGGCGCGCCGCGTCGCACCGCGGAGGTTGGGTATCTCGGGGCCGGTGCCGCCAACGCATGGGAGCCATACATGCTGTTGGCTGCGGCGGGCGGGTTCTTTCTCTTTCTAAGTATCCTCGCGTTCGTCGCCGTTGCCGTCGGCACGCTGCTCGAGAATAAGAAGACCGAATCGATGGAAGCGGCTTTCGCTACGCCCGCCGACGGCGGTTTAGCGACCCCCCAGCCGCTGCAGCGCATCTATCGCTGGGGCGTGCTTGCGCTCGTGCTTGCCGTCCTCGCCTATGCCGGACCACTCGGCGAGCTGCTGCGTCATCCGGGCTTCCTTGCCCCCGGCATGCGAACGTGGTGATTTTTAGGATAACGCGGTAAAGTTGTGAGGGACTACCATAACGGGAACGTGCGCCGCGCGGACGACGCCTTCGGCAACGCTCCCTAAAACGAGCCGCGTAAGGCCGGAGCGACCGTGGCTGCCGAGGACGATAAAACTCGCGGAAATCTCTTTGGCGAGCTTTTCGATCGCTTCGACCGGCGCACCGTCAACGATGCGACCGGTAACTTTCACGCGCCCTGCAACGCGCTGCTCTGCATCTTTGAGAATCGAACGACCCTCGTCACGAAGCGCGTCGAGACAACCGGCCACGAGCTGCCCTTCGCCGCCGCTCATCGCCGCGGCGCGCGCAAGATCGACGATGTGGCATGCTACGATTTCCGCGCCGATCGTAGCGGCGAAGCCGGCGGCCACCTCGAGGGCGCGTTCTGAGGTTTCCGACCCGTCGAGCGGCACGAGTACACGCATATCGAAGCAAGCCTTCGACGCGCGACGCGCCGTTTCCGTAGTTACCTCGTATGCGCACCCATGTTACGTCGCGCGTACTCCTGAACGCGGCGCCGTGCGCGGCGAAACGCCTCCCTGACGGTCAACTCGGGATCTTTATGGAGAGCCTCGAGTTCGCCGTCGGGTGAATGCGGCTCGCTGCCGACGACCAGTTCCGAGCCCGGAACGGCCAGGGTTAGACGCACGTGGAAGGGCGAGGCGGCATAACGGTGGCCCGGCTGCCGTTCGACGAGCGCCCGGCAGCGCAGGATCCGGTCGAAGAACTTTCCGAGTTTCTCGGCCTCGTTGCGAATCAGGCGGTCGAGGGTCTCGGAAGAATCCATGCCGCGATAGGTAATTTGAATCGGGAAGCTCATGACGCGATTTTACTGCGGAACGCTCAAGAAGCGGAGAGGCCGGCGGTGCGGGCCGTAGCCCTCCAGCGACTGGCGCCCATCGAGGCGTCGCCGCTTCTTGAGCGGCCCGAGCCCGTGCCGCAGGCCGGTGAGGTATTGGTGCGGGTCAAGGCGTGCGGCGTATGCCGAACCGACCTGCACGTCGCCGAAGGCGACCTTCCGCCGAAGCACCCCCATATCGTGCCCGGTCATGAGGTCGTCGGCATCGTCGAGCGTCTCGGGCCAGAGAGCAGGCGCTTTGCGCCCGGCGACCGCGTGGGAGTGGCATGGCTTCGCCAAACGTGCGGTGTCTGCGCGTATTGCCGTAAAGGGCGTGAGAATCTCTGTCCAAACGCGCTCTTCACCGGCTGGGACCACGACGGCGGCTATGCCGAGTACGCCGTGGTTCGCGAAGACTTCGCGTACCGGCTGCCGGCGACGATCGACGACGAACACGCCGCGCCGTTGCTCTGCGCAGGGATCATCGGTTTTCGCGCCATTTGTCGCGCTCAAGTCGAGCCGGGGTCGACGGTGGGACTCTACGGATTCGGGGGATCGGCGCACCTTGCGATCCAGGTGCTCAAGCACTGGAAGTGCCGCGTTTTCGTGATGAGCCGCGGCGGGGTTCATCGCGATCTCGCCGGCGAGCTCGGAGCAGACTGGATCGGCGATTCGTTCGACCGTCCGCCCGCGCCGCTCGACGCGGCGATTCTCTTTGCACCGGCCGGCGGCCTGGTTCCAGCAGCAATGCGAGCGCTCGATCGCGGCGGCATCCTTTCCGTCGCCGGGATTTATCTCTCTCCCGTCCCGTCGCTCGACTACGAGCACGACCTTTTCTACGAACGCGAGATTCGCAGCGTCACGGCGAATACGCGCGCAGATGGCGACGAGTTCTTGCGAATCGCCGGCGAGATTCCGATTCGAACCTACACCGTCGCGATGGATTTGAGCGAGGCAAACCGCGCGCTGCAGCAGCTCAAGCACGACGAACTGCGCGGTGCCGCGGTGCTCCTTCCATAAATAGGGCCGGTCCGAGAGGCAGGATTGGGCCGCGGCCGGGCAGGACAGCTTCGCAATGAAGCTGGTGGAAATGGCGCCGCTCGTCGCGGCGCTTCTCGCAACCGGATGCTCCGGATTCTCGGAGCACGCGCGCGCGACTGTGCACCAAAGCGTGGCCGGCGTGCCGGCCATCGTTCGAGTCCACAACGTGGCCGGAACGGTTCGCGTCGACGGATCGCCACGCGCGACGGTTGACGTTGAGGCTACTAAGTTCGCTTCGGATGAGACGGAGCTGCGGTCGATTCACATCGACGTCCGCAAGGAAGGCAACGAAGTCGTAGTAGCGACCACCTACCAAGGTACCACTCGTGGCGGCGGCGTCCGTTATCGCATTACCGTGCCGTCGACCGCCGCCGTTCGCATCGACAACGTCGCAGGAGCCGTCGACGTTGCCGGCGTTAGCGGCGATCTGTCGGTCGAAACGCAGGCCGGTCGTATCAGCGCCGACTGCGGGCGCGCCGACGGTAACCGCTCGATCGATCTCGACGCCACCACCGGTGCCATCGATCTCACGATCGCGCGCGATAGCAGCGCGACGATCGACGCGCGCAGCACGGTCGGCCACATCTCCAGCGACCTTAGCGAGATCGTCGCGCAGCGCGAGAATTTCGTCGGCGCGAGTGCCACCGGAAGGATCGGAACCGGGAGCGCTCGCATTCGCCTAACGACCACCACCGGCGCCATCGCTCTGCGAACCCATTCGTAGGGTGCGGCGCTGGAGCACTTTGGCGCTGGCCGCAACGATCGCTGCGGCCTCTTGTGCCGGCCCGTCCACCAGCGCTAATGCTCCGGCGAGTACGCGCGCCTTCTCGCCGGCAACCGGTTCGCAATATATCTCGCACGTGGTCGTGATGATTCAAGAGAATCGCACCTTCGATAATCTTTTCGCGACGTTTCCGGATGCGGACGGCGCGACGCAGGGAAAGATGAAGACGGCCAGCGGCTACACCTTCGTGCCCCTGCAGAAGACGAGTCTCAACTATCCGTGCGATTTCGGACACTCCTACAAGGGC
>DATAPM010000036.1:0-16307 GCA_036265225.1 Vulcanimicrobiaceae bacterium | reverse complement strand
CGTAGTTCCGGACGTAGCAGAAGAACAGCTTATCGCCGCCCACGATGTCAATTTCGGTGTTTTCCTGGTCGACCCACAGAGTATCGGAGATGAAGTAGACCTGCGGATTGGAGTTGCTGGAGTAACACTGTTCCATCAGGCCGCCTTCGTGATGAAGGGCCAGCTCCAAGGATTGCTGGTTTTGCGTCCAGATGTGCTGGTCGTCCTCAGTGAAGGCGTTGAGCGAGCTGGGCAGCTGCTTGGCACGGACCTCCTTCTCCAGCTGCGCGTCGCGCGCAATCCACTCCGACGCCGGCACGTTGCAGGGGTGAAGGCCGAGCTGGTACGGCGCGAAACCGGCGTCGTCTTCGAAGACCATATCGAAAGCGTTCTGCTGGAGAACCTGCTTGATATAATCTGCGGCCAGGTGAGCCTGCCTGCCGCTTCGGCTCATCAAAAACATCGGGTGGCCGCCGTCGCGCTTATAGATCCCGATGCGATGCCCGCTACAGCTGTGCGCGAACTGGTTGCTCTTATAAAATGGATCGCCGCGTCCTTGGAAGGTCGGCCGGTAATAGAAGAGCGTCTTAATGCCGGCGTCCTCTGTGGACTGCTGGTCGGTTGGAACTACATCGCCCCAGTCGAGATATTCTGCCGCTTCGGAAGGCGGGACTTTCTTCGAGCCGCGCAGCCGCGGGTTCGAATAGATGCTCCCAAAGTAATCCGCAGTAATGACGTGCTTGGGAATCGTTTCGCCTACGTTGGCTGGATTTGCCGCGGAACCGGTCTGCAAGAGCGAGCCCGACGGCACTAGCGAGGCTCCTCTGCAACCCGCGAGTAGAGCCAGCGAGATCAGCGCTGTCACAAGACCTCGAGCCGGCAGCAGATGCGTGCGTACGTTCATCGTTAGCGCCCTCCGACGCCACGCGTCCCTCGATGCATGAAGTGTAAGGAGTTTCGGGCCGCGCTTTGCTTTCGATTGTAGCGTGCCAAGCGGGCGTTGGTTCTGAAGATCGCTGCCGATTAGTGATACCGTCGCGGGCTTTTTATCGAGCTGTAATGGTCCGGTCGCCCGCTAAGCGACCCAGCGAGGACGCTCCTCCTCATTGGCAAGGGCGCTTCGGCCGTGTAGCCTACCAGTAGCTAGTCAATTGTGATTAGCTGTGCCCCCGAGCGCTCGGGCCCCCAAAAGGAGAGATTTCTCATGGCATTGTTCCTCGCGTTTCTGGTCGCGTTTTACTCAGGCGGTTTCTCAGCAATCTCGCCCGCGGCCGGCATCGTCACGCCGCTTGACAGCACGGGAGGGATGAGCGGAGGCTAAGTAGAGATTTTGCTGCCGGGAGGGGCTAGCTAGCCCCTCCCGAAGTCGCCCTCAGTGGCGTCTGGAACCATTAGATCTAAGGAGCGCGCTTGGCGCGCCGACTTCGATTGCGCCTTCGACGAAGGACGCTTCCGTGACGCTGCAGCGATATATGCCAATTTCGCAGGCGCCAACGAGCCGATCGACGTCGTATTACGCGCGGCGAAGGCACACTTGCACGGTGACCCCGCGGCCGCGCTGCAACTGCTGCTCAAGCTCCCGAAACCGAAACCACATCAGCAAGTAGAGCGCGACGCACTGTTGGCCGAAGCGTATGCGAGAACGCGCGACTTTGAATCGGCGGACCTGAGGCTCAACGCCGCGCTCGATTTGGCGCTAAAACTTAAAGACGGCGACCTTATCGCCGCGGTCGGTTATCGCGTCGTCCGGCGCCACCTGCACGACGAAGATCCGCTGCGGGCGCGCGCCGCCCTTGAGCTAGCTCGAAAAGGTCAGTCACGCCGGGCGCACCTCTATGCGACCTATGCCGAGACGCTGATTCTGCCCTACGAGGAGCGCGTCGTCGAGCAGGCCGATAGGCTCATCGAGTTTCTGCGCCTTCTCGATCCCAACAGCCACGAGTTCGTCGACCTTCGCGCCTGGGCGACCCACGCGCTAGCGTGCTTGGCGCGCGAGCTGTGCTTGCCGCAGGCCCTGCCGGAAATCGAGCGGCAGCTCGGCGGAGTGCCGTGGCCGGCCGACTTCGCGCACAACCTATTTCAGACGCTCAAAAGCTTGGCCTGGGCGCGAGCGCTTCAGGGTGATTACTTCAACGCGTTTAGACATCTCAAGCGCGCCTCTGAAGTCGCCGATACCACCGCTTGGAAAGTCGTCGCCGCCTGCGACCGTTCGTACCTCGCGCGCTGCTTCGGCGAGCATCGCTGGTCGCGGGTCGAACTTGACGAAGCCGAACGGCTCGCCGCGGCCGTCGACTGGAATACGACGATCGCCGAGGAGCGTATGGGCCTGCTGCTGCTGGCCGAACTCTTCGGCGCCATCGACGCTTCCCGCTCGGCGATGTATCTGGCTCGCTATCGCGAGCTCGGCGATATCAAGTCGTCGCTCTATTACCGGCGCGACGCGCGCCGCGCGGCCTACGCGCAGTACTCCACCGGCGTCGTTGAGATTCTTCTCGGGAATACCAAGCGCGGACTCGCGCGCCTTCGCGAATCGCGCCGCGTCTTCGAACGCTTCGGCTACGACTTTAGAGTTGCGCGCTCTTTGCTGGATGAGTTCGAAGTCACCCGAAACCGCGCCACGCTGACGGAAATCGACGAGAAGCTTCGACACTACCGGCAGAGCTGGTTGATGTCGAGGCTTCGCGAGGTGAGCGAGGACGCCGCCATCGCACTGCCGCCGATGCAGCATCGCGTCTTCGAAGAACTCTGCCGCGGTAAATCGACGTTGGAGATTTCTCAAGCGCTGGGCCGAAGCCGCTTCACGATCAGCAATCACATCAAACAGATTTTGCGAACCTTTGAGGTAAAGAGCCGCGCGGAATTGCTTGCGGAAGCGATGCGACGCGGTCTCGTAAAAGACGTTCCGTCGTCGACTCGCCAAGCGGCCCTATTGCGCCGCGGCAACCTCGCCTAACCGTTCTCCGTAATCCGTTATCGGCAGCTTAAGGCTTAGCGCTTTGCCTGAGCGTCTTCGAGGTGCGCGAGCGAAATAAGGTGCTGCACGTTCGCGTCGGTGGCGGAGTAGCCGGCGAGCGTCGCTCCGACTACCAGGTTGCCATCGACCGATCCGATGCCGACGTGCGTCTCATTGCCGCGGGTCACGCGACCCGCGAACGACGACTGACCGATTACGGGTATGCTAATCGGCACGAAGCCGGGGATTTTGCTTTTTGCGACGGCTTGGTGGAACGCGGACAAGGCATCGCCCCCGCTCGCGTAGCGATCGACGGTAAGCGTTACTTTTTTCGAACCGTCGCCGCTGGCGAAGATCACGCTGCGCGTCGCGACGGGGTTTGCGGCGGCGGTTTTATTCATCCCGGAGTACTGCTCGCGCGTAACTTGCGGAAAGTATTTCTGCACGGTCGTTAGCTCGAGGATCGCGCTGCGCGGAAGGACGGGAGATGGTGTCGCCGCTGCCGCGCCAAGCAGGGCGACGGCGAGCGTGGTTGCGGCGATATGCGCGCTCGAATTCATGTTGGAGAGCTTTGGCGGAAATGAGCCTCACCCTTCGACACGCTAAAGCCGACGAGATTAAGCGGGCGGGTGTACTCTTGCCTGCGGCGAACATATGGTCATGGATATCGCTGGTTTAAAAGCACTCTTCGGTCAGCGCGTACTCGCAGACGCGGGTAAAGAGTTCGTTGGAACGCTCGAGCCCATCGCCGGAAGCCTAGATACGGTCACGCTCAAGCCGCTCGACGCCGCCACCGCCAACAACTATCCGTTCGCCATTAACGGTGTAACCGCACTCAGCGCCGGCGCAATAACATTTATTCAAAAGCTGTCGTGACAAAATGGTATGAGGAACGCGGCTCTGTCGCGCTCGTCGAGGTGCTCTATCTCCTCATACTGTTTGCTCTCGCGCTTCTCTACCTTACGCCGCTCGGTGCTGCGGCGCACGTCACGCTGCCCTCATCGTTCGGTCCGCTGCCGGTTGGCGTACCTTGGTTCGGCGCGCTCGGCGCCGTGATCATCTCGCTCTCGGGTGCGTTCGATCATCGCACCGATTGGGATCCGACGTGGGCATTGTGGCACTTCACGCGACCGCTGATTGGAGTCAGCTTGGCGATCATCGCGTGGCTTACGTTCCAGGCCGGAATCCTCGCCGTCGGTTCGGTTCCCAGCGCACCGGCGCCCAATCCGTTAAATCCAGGACACGACGTCACGGCCCCGACGAATCTGCTCTATTATCTGATTGCCTTTGTGGTTGGATATCGCGAACAAGTCTTTCGCGAACTCATCAAACGCGTCTCCGACGTAATCCTCACGCCGTCGGGCGGCGCTGCTGCAGCCGCAACGCCCGTCATTTCGGCGCTCAGTCCGGCGAGCGGGAGTGCGACCGGAGGCGACACCGTAGCGATTACCGGCAGTGGTTTCTCCGGAACGACGAGCGTGACGTTCGGCAACGCTGCAGCGCCGGCCGTGCGCGTTGCCTCCGATACGGAAGTCTCGGTAACGACGCCGCCCGGACGCGCCGGGCGAGTGAGCGTGAGGCTCACGACCGGCAGCGGAAGCGCGACCGGCGGCCCGTTTACCTATAACGCGTAGGCGCGGCGCTACGTCTTCTTCGCGCTGTACTTGAAGCGAACGGCGGGCCCGTTTTTGGGCGGCACCTTGGCCTTACCTTTGATCGTTGAGCCGGAGAGCGCCGCCTGTGCGCGAGCGTTGCGACCGGGTGAGCCTTCAATCACGAAGTGCAGCATCGTCTTGCCGTGCGAGACTTCGACGACGCCCTTGATGATCGGGAACTCGTCCGATACCGTTTTTAGTATGATGTCGAAAATGCCGGTAAACTTGCTGCCGTTCTGCTTGATCGTTATCTTCAGCGGCGCTTTGATGCTCCGGCCTTGCGATGTTTCAACGACGGTGCCTTTATAAACGCCGCCGATGTCCGGAACCGGCGCGCGCAGACCCGACGGTGCCTGACCGGCGGAGAAGCCCGGCGAAACCGGAGCGGCGCTGCGCGTGCTGCACGCGGCGAGCGAGGATGCGAAAACAGTCGCAGCGACTAAACAGAGTAGATGAAGACGCATGCCAACCTCCAGAATGCCTGGTTGCTTCGCCGGGATCCCCGCATACCTTTCTGCCAAAATGGAGTCATCCATTCGTTCCTTAATCTCTCAAGGAGGTCTGCGCCCATGTCCTCGCGCTACGCACGGTTATTGACCGCAGTGCTCGCCGGTACACTCGCGGCCTGCTCCTCTAACGGCACGCCTTCAGCAACGCCCCGCCTCGGCGCCGTCTCTTCGATGATCCTGCCCTCGGGCGAGCACGTCGTTCGCGCCGGCCTCCACGAGGTTCGCTTCGGCGTTACGCTACGCCACGCGCATGCCGGCCGTTCGTGGATTGATCCGGCCGTTAAGAAAAAAGCCATTCTGTACGCCAGCTCGTACGACGGCGGCTTCATCAACGTGTATAGCCAGAAGGGCACCGGACAACAACCGATCGGGCAACTCACCTCCGGTCTTCTCAGCCCGCAAGGCATGTTCGTGGACGGGCACCACACCTTGTGGGTCGCCAACACGAACGCTTTTGACATTGTGGCGTTCAAGCGCAACGCGACTGCGCCGTTCTTAACGCTTAACGACCCCGATTATTATCCGATCGCAGTCGTCGTCGACCATCATGGAACCGCGTTTGCGGCCAATGCCCAAGGCTCGAGCGGACAACCCGGCACCGTAACGTACTGGAAGAAAGGCGATACCGATCCTACGGGCACGATAACGATTTCGGGCCTCCAGCTCGCGCTAGGCATCGGCGTCGATGCTGGCGACAACGTTTACGTCTCGTATATTCCGACCAGCGGACCGCCGATGGTTGCGGTGGTTGCCGCTGGAACGACGACGGGTCAACCGCTGGGAATCAGTGGCGCCTCGATCGGCGACATCACCTTCGACTCGACGAAGAACCTTGTGATGGAGGATGCTTTCGGCAGCCTCGGAATCTGGGCGCGGCCTTACAACGGCGGACCGGCGCGCACGCTCCCGGCCTTCGGCAACGAGCCCACGCTCGATAAAAAGCGGAGCCGGGTATGGATCGCCTATGCGAACTTCTCGGAGCCGATGATCGAAAGCTACGATTACGCGAGCGGGCAGCAACGCGATGTGATTACGGCCGGCTTCACCGACACCGCCATTCCCTCTGGCGTGGCGCTCGACCCGGCAGCCAAACCCTAGCGTCCGGCTGACGTGCGGCCAACGCCGCGAGCGCGGCTTGCGCTCGACGGCGATGCCGCCTTTGGCAGAGTGCTCGAGCCGCTTTGCGTGCCGGCATCGAGCCCCGAACCGCCGATGAGTGCGGGCGTGATGATTGCGAATCGCTCGTGACGCATGATTCGTCGGGCTTCGCAAACCGGTCGTCTCGCTCTTACAACGCAGGCGCCTGCCTTCGTGCAAATGGCAAAAAGGAACGGCTCAATCGAGAGTGGGAAAGCCTCCTATGACTTCCGATCCGTACTCCGCCCTCAAAGCTCGACAACGCGAGATGTGGTCGACCTTTGCGCCGACCGCGGTCTTCACGACTCCGACCGCGGCGAATTTGGTTCGTTTTGCCGGCATCTCGCCGGGCGAAGAAGTTCTCGACGTCGGTTCGGGAACCGGCGTCGCCGCCATCACCGCCGCTCACGCCGGAGCGCGCGCGCGCGGAATCGATTTAACGCCGCCCTTGCTCGAGGTTGCCCGCGAGAACGCTCGCATCGCCGGCCTTAACGTTGAGTTCGTTGAGGGGGACGTCGAACAGCTCCCGTACCCCGACGCGTCGTTCGACGTAGTCGTCAGTCAGTTCGGGCACATGTTTGCGCCCCGTCCCGAGCGCGCCGTCGCGGAGATGCGGCGCGTTCTCAAACCATCGGGCCGCATCGCTTTCGCAACGTGGCCGCCCGACCGCCTGGTGGGCCAAGTCTTTGCTTTCGTCGGGCGCAACTCGCCGGCGCCTCCGCCCGGCGCGGCCCCGCCTCCCCTCTGGGGCGACGAGGCCGTGATTACCGAGCGGCTATCCGCTGATTTTCAGAAAATCGAGTTCGAGCGCGGCGTGATGCCGGTCTCCGCGCTAAGCCTGGCACACTACCGGCTCTTTATGGAGTTGAGCATCGGGCCGATCCGAAAGCTCGTCGAGAGCTTAGCCGATGCGCCGCAACAGCTCGAGGCAATCCGTCGCGAAATAGAAACGATCGCACGACCCTATTTCGCCGACAACCTCGTACGGCAAGAATACGTGCTAACGCGCGCCGTCGCGCGCTAGCTAACCCGGCGTCGCGACGTACCATTCCGTGCCGAAGCGGTCGTGCACCGCTCCGAACTTTCCACCCCATTCGGCGTCGCCGAACGGCGTGACGACTTTGCCGCCCTCGGCCAGCGCGTCAAAGACTTCGGAGGCTTTGGTGTGGTCGAGAATGGTTAGCGCGAGGGAAATATTGCCTTCGTCGGGTTCGACCGTCTTCTTGGCCATTCCATCAGAGGCTTTGAACGAAATGCCCGAACCGGTAAAGGTGGCGTACTGCACGGTCTCGCCGTCACGCATCGCGATCTCATAGCTTCCGTTCAGCGCCTGCTTATAAAACTCGAGCGCTTCTTCACACCGCCCGTAAAAAAAGACGAACGGCACCAGCTCCATCGGCGCGCCGCGCATGTCCTCTCCGGGATCGACCAATCCGATGGTGTGGCCTTCGGGATCGCGGAAGAGCCCGATCACTGGACCGTTGGGCACCTTGTCGGGTCCCATCATGCGCGTGCCGCCGCGCGATTCGATCTTCCCGAAGGCATCCTCGATATCGTCGACCACGACGTAGAACGTAACGTGTCCTTCGTAACCTTCGGGCGCCTTTCCGATTCCACCCATGATCCCGCGCTGGAATCCAGGCACCGGATCGACCAAACTGTACTGAATCTCATACTCGGGGACCGGCTCGGCGACGTTCCAACCAAAGACGTCGGCGTAGAAGCTTCGCAGCTTCGGCGCGTCGTGCCCCATGATCTCGAAATGCATGACCGGGTGTTTCATTCTCGGACTCCTCTTTCGATTTTTGTTATGCGTTGTAGACACGACGCAGTTCGTCAATGTCGAGCTTGCCCATCTGCAGCATCGCCTGCATGGCGCGCTGCGAACGCTGCTCGTCGGAACCGCCGAGCACTTCGCGTAAGCCCTCGGGTACGATGTTCCAAGCAAATCCGTAGCGGTCGGCCACCCATCCGCAGGGAAGCTGCCGGCCGCCTTGCGAGAGCTTGCCCCACAAGTCGTCGACCTCGGCTTGCGTGGGGCAAACTGACGAAGAGCGCGACCTTTCCTTGCGAGAAATTGTCGGCGGGAACGTCGGGGTCGCCGGTCGGCGCGTTGATCGCCATGAAGGGCTGACCGTCGAGCTCGAAGTCAATGGTCATCACCGACCCCGCCGGCCCCGGACCCGCCTCACCGTAGCGCGCGACGTCGGTGATTTTGGAGTTTTTGAAGACCGAGACGTAATAGTTGGCCGCTTCTTCGGCCTCACCGGTGAACCACAGGAAAGGGGTGATGCTGGGCATTGCTAGTTCCTTTCGGTAGGGGAGAGAGGGCGCCATCATAGCAAATGTACTTTTAAAAAGCAAGTAATATTTGCAAAAACAACTATACTTGCGCTATACTAAAGACGTGGCGCTCGTCAAACGAAGTTACGGACAGTATTGCGGGTTCTCGCGCGCGCTGGAGTTGGTCGGCGAGCGATGGGCTCTGCTGATCGTCCGCGACCTTCTCGTCGGCCCCAAACGCTTCACTGAGATTGAACGCGGTCTTCCTGGGATTCCGACCAACATTCTTGCGTCGCGCTTAAACGAACTCGAAGATAGCGGGCTAGTGCGCCGTCGCCTTCTCGAGCGTCCGGGCAAGGGCGTCGCTTACGAGCTGACCGAAGACGGCGGCGCCTTAGAAGCTGCGGTGCTGGCGCTGGGCCGGTGGGGTGCCCTGCATTTGGGCGAGCCAACCTCCCAAGAAACGGTCACCGAGGATTCAATTGCCATGGCCTTGCGCACGACCTTCCGGCCGGAAGCCGCCGGGAAGTCGAAGGTAATCTATCTGCTGCGTGTGGGCGAGATTGAAGTGCACGCCCGCGTTCGCGACGGCGCCGTGACGGTGGGTCGCGGTCCCGTGGCCAAGCCTGATCTCGTCATCGAAACGGGTGCGGCGATGAAAGCGCTGCTGGCTCGTGAAATCACACCGGCAGCCGCGCTAAAAAAGCGGCTAGTGCGCATCACCGGCGATCCGAGACTACTCGATCGCTTCGTTCAGATGTTCCGCATTTAGCACGGCCAAATTAAACTGCGCCGCCGCGCGAAGGGTATCGTCTGATTGTCACGCAATCAGACGACGCCGCAGAAAGATTGGGTCGTGTTAGCCTGCCCCAGATGCCATCGCACCTTCGAACCGACGAAAATTCACGGTGGGGCCTCTATAGAGATGAAGAAGCTCGGCACCGACGAGCTGCTGATTCGACGCGAAACGGTGAAGGTAATCTGTTTAAATTGCGGTCACGACTTCATGGTCAATAAGTCGCTTCTCCCCGACGGCATCGCCGGCAAAAAGAAAAGATGAACAATTCATGAATTCTTGAGGGTTTTTCCTTTTACGATTTTTTCATGTGCGCCATGTAACTTGCTCTCGAACGATCACTTCTTCGTTCGACACAAGGAGAATACTCACAGCACATGGTTGCAAAATCACTCGGAATCTCAACGGTCGTCGCTGCATTGGCGTTAGCCGCTTGCGGTGGAAGCGGAGGGGGAACGGGCTTCGCCGGCACCGGCGGAGTCTACGGCGGTCCACCTCCGGTTAACAACCCGCCCCCCAACTCCGGAAATCCTCCGATCACGCAGCGCGTTACCGGCAAGCCCGCGTTCGTAAATCCTAAGAGCCATCGAACGCTCTATATTCTCAGTACCGACACGCCGACGGGCGGCAAATGCACCGGCGGTTGCCTCACGGTCTGGCTGCCGATGACCCCAAGTCAAGGATCGAAAGCGCAGAACGGCTTCGGCATCGCTACGCGCTCCGACGGCACGGGCATGCAGTGGACCTATAAAAGTCATCCGCTCTATATGTATGCGGGCGATTCTGGTCCTGACGAGTCAAACGGACAAGGCATTCCGTTTGCCGGCGGTCACTGGTACGTCGCGCGGCCGAAAGGCTAGGTAACGCACCATCTCCATAGCAGCGCAGCCACGACCGGATTGAGGGCCAGGCCCGCGACACCAACCTCCGGACCGTACAGCGCCGTATTGGCAATACCCAGAGCGCCGGCATTGCTGCCGAAACCGAAGAGAACGTAGGCGAGGCCGTTCCAAACGCCGTGGCTCACGCTGCTGACGACGATCGATCCCGATGCCTTCCGCAGCATGCCCCAGATCGCACCGAGCGTCACCGCGTTGAGCATGAACGTCGGTACCTGTGCGAGGGGCGGATTATATCCGGTCGGCAGCAGAACCGCCGACCAATGCCAGAGCGCGAAAGCGAGGCTGCTAAGAATAAGCGTTGCGACCCCCGCGGCGCCGGCGCGCCGCAGCGATGCCCATAGCCAGCCCCTAAAAAATCCCTCTTCGGTAACCAACGCGATCGGTATCGTCGTGCCCGTAATAATGAGCAACATCATCCACGTGCTCGTTTTATGGTGCGGCGCGGCCGCGGGATTCAGCGCTCCGGTGAGGGCCGCGATGCCGGCGAGCAATGCCATCACGACGACCGGAAAGACGACGGCGAGCGCATAACACTGCGCGACGCGCGAACGTCCCCACGAGAAGCCGATTTGGCTCGCCGAGAAACGCTGCAAGTACCAAAAGATGGCCAGCAGCGGGCAAAGCGCCAGCGAACTGAAGGTCGATGCACCGGTCGCGTCCATCGTCGACGTGGCAACGATCGCTGCGGCCACGCCAAGAGCGGGCCATATCCAAGAGCGGTTCACTGATGAGTGTACGGCGCAGGGGCGAGCGTGGTTTCGCAACGAAGGGATGCGCATGGAGCAGTTGAGGTTCATTGATTCTATCCGAACGCTTTAGCGACGCCCTAACGTACGCTAACGAACTCCATCGGGAGCAGTGGCGTAAGGGCACCAAAATACCGTACGTGAGTCATCTTTTGGCCGTCGCAGGGCTCGTCTTAGAGCACGGCGCGAATGAAGAAGAAGCAATTGCCGCGGTTCTGCACGACGCCGTAGAAGATTGCGGAGGGTCGGAACAGTTGGAGCAAATTCGCCTGCGTTTTGGGGACCGCGTCGCGGCAATCGTGGACGGGTGCTCCGACTCGCTGGCCGTTGACCCGCGCAAGAAAGATCACTGGCACGACCGGAAAGAGCGATACCAAGCCCGCCTTCGCGAGTCGAACGATTCCTCTGTGCTCCTAGTAAGCGCAGCCGACAAGCTGCATAACGCCCGCGCTACGCTGGCAGACGTCCGTCGCTTAGGCCCGACGGTGTGGGGACGATTTAGCGGCGGCCGCGAGGGTTCGCTGCGCAACTACGACAGGCTCCTCGACGTGTACCGCGACTCGGAAGATCAACGCGTTCAGCAGCTTCTTCTCGAACTGGAGCCGGTCCTCAAAAATCTCTCGGAGCTACAATGATCGAATCAAAGCGCACGCGCGAAGCAGTTATGGATCGAGGCATCGGCTGTCTCGTCGGCTTGGCGATTGGCGATGCCCTGGGCGCGACGCTCGAATTCAAAACACGCGACCAGCATCCGCCGGTCACCGACCTCGTCGGTGGAGGCACGTTCAATTTAAAGCCCGGCGAATGGACCGATGACACGAGCATGGCGCTCTGCCTGGCGGACTCGATCATCGAATCCAACGGCCTGGACGCCAAGGATTTGATGGAACGCTTCATCCGATGGCGCGATGACGGTGAGAACTCGCCGACGGGGTATTGCATTGACGTCGGCGGCACCATCACCGACGCGATCAACCGTTTCTTACGAACCGGCAATCCTGAGAGCGGGCCGGTACACGAATACGCCGCTGGCAACGGCTCGATCATGCGCTTGGCTCCCGTCGCTCTGCGCTGGCATAACGATGCGGAGGCGGCGCGGCGGCACGCGCGGGTGCAGAGCCGCACCACGCACGGCGCCCCACAGGCAGTGGAGGCGTCGGCGCTTTTGGCCGACATTTTGGTCGACGCGATCAAGACCGGCGACAAGGCCTATGCGCTGCGCCCTCGCGACCTCGACGTTCGCGGTCTGTCGCGAATCGCACAAGGCGATTGGCGGACGAAGCAGCGCGCCGACATTAAGTCGTCGGGATACGTCGTGGATACGCTCGAGGCGGCGCTTTGGTCGGTATATTCCTCAGACACCTTCGCCGCTGCCGTCATTCTCGCGGCAAATCTCGGCGGGGATGCCGACACCGTCGGCGCGGTAACCGGGCAAATCGCCGGCGCACTGTGGGGGCTGAGCGGAATTCCCGGTGCGTGGCTGGAGAAGCTGGCGTGGCGCGATCGGATCGAGGAGCGTGCCCGCCGATTGATGGCTGCCGCCTCTTAAACACCTTGCCGGCAGCCGCGCTTCCGCCGCGACCATCGTCTTCTTGTTCCTCGCCGTAGGGCTGGCGTTGAGTTTTGAGTCCGTAAACGGCTTTCACGACACGGCCCACGCGGTCGCCACCGTCATCTACACCAATACGCTGCCCCCATGGATCGCCGTTGTCTGGTCGGGTCTTTGGAATCTCATCGGCATGCTCGTCTCGAGCGGCGGGATCGCCTTTGGAATCGTCGCGCTCTTGCCGGTCGAGCTGGTAATCAACGTCTGATCCGCTTCCGGCTTCGCCATGGTCTTCTCGCTGCTGATCTCGGCGATGATCGGCTGGAAGCGCCTCGTCGTTACGGTTGGCGAGCGCATCGGCAAGACGCACATGACCTACGCACAGGGCGCTTCGGCCGAGATCGTAGCGTATGCGACGATTGAAGCAGCCAGTCAGTACGGACTCCCCGTCTCCACGACGCACATTCTCTCCTCGGGCGTCGTAGGAACGATGGTCGCCAACTGCTCGGGGCTGAAAGGGGAGACGGTCCGCAATATCTTGCTGGCTTGGGTGCTGACGTTGCCGGTATGCGTCTTCTTAGGATCGCATGCTTTTCGCACTCGGCCTGCGCGTGATTTCGGCTTTCTAGCACCAGGTCGCATCGGTCACCGGGAAGAACGACCGCTTCCCCTACTACACCAGTCGCGGAGGTTATCGCATGTTCGAAAGTTCATCCCGCCGCGCAATCGTGGCGGCGGCTTCTCTCGCTTTCGTCGTTGGATGCTCGGGCAACGTGGGGTCGCTTGCTCCGAGCCAAGCTTCTTCCTCTAATAAAGTTCTCGTCGGCATGCACTCGATCCAGGGCGCAGCCGTCGAGCACCGGCTCCTCGTACCCTCCGTTCCACACCCGTGGGCGCTGCCTCACGCTTGGCCGAACAAGAAACAGCAAGTTCTGTTCGTTGCCGACCCGCAAAACAACCAGATCCTGATGTACAACCCCAAGACGCCCAACCCGTCGCCCGAAGGGTCGATCACCAGCGGAATCGATTACACCTTTGGTTTGGCCGTCGACAAGAAAGGAACGCTCTATGCCGCTAACTTGCTCGGCGGGACCGCCGGCTCGATTAGCGTCTATCCAAAAGGTGCGAGCACGCCGAGCCTAACGATCACCGACGGCTGCAACGCACCGTATGGTATCGGCGTAGACTCGAAGGGCAACATCTTTATCGCCAATCTCGACGACGACACCATCGTCGGTTATAAGGCCGGCGCTACCTCGCCGTTCGAGACGATTAACTTCACGTCTTACGGCCAGGCGCTGGGACTCGGCGTTGATGGCAAAGACAACGTTTGGATCGGCAGCGATACGACCAGCGCAGTCTACGAGATTCCAGCCGGGTCCACGACGCCGCAAAATGCAGGTCTCTCCGGTCTGAACGGAACGATCGGCGTCGCCTTTGGCAAGAAAGACGAAATGTACGTCTCCAACTTCGGCGGCCACGACGCACAGGTCTACGCCTACGGCACGACGGTTCCGTCGCGAACGATAACGAGCGGCATGACCGCGCCGACCTTCGGTGGGCTCACGAAGTCGGACTACTTCTTCCAGTCGAATCAAAACGGGAACGTCAGCGGCTATAAGAAGGGCCAGTCTACACCGTTCTCGACGATCACCGGAATTCCCGATCCGCGCGGGATCGCTTCAATACCGGCCGTCAAGAAGTAGCGTCTCCCCTCATAACCGAAAACGGCGCGCGGCTTTTACGCTGCGCGCCGTTTGCCATGCTCCGGTCACGAACTTGACCATTGCTGCGCTTTAGGCAGAATGACCGGCAGAATCTGGGCTGCGATGATGCTGGCGCTCTGTTTCACCCCCGCGGCCGCGCCAGCGCAGAGCGCCGCGAGCTCGACGACGCGCGACACCCATAAGGGCTTCGACTTCCTCATTGGGACCTGGCGAACCCACTACCGTATCTTGCGCCGGCGCCTGCGCCATGACAACGTCTGGGGCGACTGCTACGGCAGGTCCACCGTCACTCCGTTTTGGAACGGCAGCGGCAATCTCGAAGACGGCGACTTGCGCTGTCCGCCCCCGCGCAACTACGTTCACGGCGTCACGCTGCGTCTCTATAGTGCCGGTACGCACCAATGGTCGATCTATTGGGGAACGACCAAGCTCGGCTTGGCGATGCCTCCGCAGGTCGGACACTTCAACTCCGCCGGCGTCGGCGACTTCTACGCGCACGACACGTATGAAGGAACGCCCGTCATCGTACGGTACGAATGGTCGCTTCGAGCCGGCGGTCACCCACGCTTCGAGCAAGCCTTTTCGACCGACGAGGGTCATACGTGGGAAGTCAACTGGACGACCGACTATACCCGCATCTAGAGCGCCATCGGGGAGCCGGGACCTAGTTTCAAGAAATTCCGGCGATGGCCACCGCGAAGCGGCAGGCAAGCGAGCATGGAGCACTCGCGATCCGGTTGTTCGGCCACACCGAGATGAGTCTCGACGGCGTGCCGTTCAAGTTCGCGACGCCACGTAAATCGCTGCAAGTCTTAGCCTATGTGCTACTCCACCGCTCCGCGCCGGTCACGCGTGAATATCTCGCGTTTGTGCTTTTTCCCGACGAGGAAGAGAGCCTCGCCCGCACCAAGCTGCGTTCGACGCTGGGCGATATGTCGAAGATTTTGCCCGCACCCTTCGATCGGTACGTCTCGATCGACGGAGAGAATATAAGTTGGAATCCGGACTCGCCACTGTGGCTCGACGTCGATTTTTTCGTGGAAGCCGCGGCCGATCCGGCGCGCCTCGAAGAAGCGATCGGGCTTTATCGCGGCGATCTGCTGCCCCAAATCTACGACGAGTGGCTGGAGAGCGCGCGCGAGCAACACCGCAACACTTATCTGCGTTGCCTGAGTGAAGCCGTTTCCGCGGCGCGCCGAAAAGCGGACTTCGGACACGCCATCGAAACGGCTCGCAAGATCCTCGCCGCCGATCCGTGGCGCGAAGATATCGTGCGACGTATTATCTCGATGCGCTACGAAAGCGGCGACCGGGCCGGCGCGCTCAACGAGTATCTCGCCTTTTCTGATCGCCTGCGCGTCGAGATGAACACCGCGCCGATGTCGGAGACCGCCGCCATTGCCGAACGGGTGCGCCGCGGGCTCGAGTTGCCCAACGAAAGCGACGACGTGCCGCGTCTCGCCTTGCCGGTGAAGCCAGTGCTTCCTTTTGTCGGACGCGAAACGGAACTGGACGCACTTCTGGAGGCATGGAGCGGCGTAACGCGAGGCCACGGCGCGGTCGCATTCCTGGGAGGCGAACCCGGCATCGGAAAATCGCGCCTCGCGATGGAGTTCGCGCATCTCGTCGAGGATCGCGGAGGCCGCGTGCTCGTCGGTTCGACGAGTTTTCCAGAGGCCGTCGCCTACGAGAGCGTTACCGACGCGCTGCGCTCGGTGCTGCCGCTGATTGCTGCCCTCAAACCGGACCAGTCGCTGGCGGCGCTTGCGGCGATCGTCCCGGAAATTCGCGGGCGCGTCGCGCTTCCCGACCTCCCTCGGCTCGAGCCGGAAAGCGAGCGCATTCGGCTATTCGATGGCTTGGCTCGCGTCTTGACCCAACTCGCCGCGCAGCGCCCTCTTCTCTTGCTGATCGAAGATTTACACTGGGCCGGTGCGGCGACGCACGATTTACTTCAGTTTTTGCTGCGGCGCATCGCCGGCACGCGCATCATGGTGCTGGCAACCTATCGCGACGATGAAACCCCCCGCGCGCATCCGTTACAGCGCCTGCGCAATCACGCTCAGGCAACGCT
>DATAPM010000035.1:0-2498 GCA_036265225.1 Vulcanimicrobiaceae bacterium | reverse complement strand
ACCTATGCCGACCTCAGCATCGACGCCCCGAGCCGCACCGTTTTTCGCGGCAATCGCCGCATCGAACTCTCCACCCGCGAGTTCGACCTGCTGCGCGTCTTCGCCGAGCATGCCGAAGAAGTGCTGACGCGCTCTCAGCTGCTCGACATGGTGTGGGGAATCGATCGCGACGTGATTCCCAACACCGTCGAAACTTACGTGTCGTTTCTGCGCGCCAAAGTCGATAGCGGCGAGCCGGTCAAACTCATTCAAACGCTGCGCGGACTCGGCTATACGCTACGGGCGAATCCGACGTGACCTCGAAGCTCTCGCGCCGCATCGAAACTCTCGCCACCATCGAGATCGCCCTGGTGCTGGCGGCGATCATTATCGGCGGCGCGCTGCTTGGATTCGGTGCCTATATTCGCACGCTCTCCAACGAGATCACCGGCACGATGGCACAGCTGCAAGGGGCCGTCGCGCGCAACGCGCTTCCCAACGCGCGAGCCGGGGGCGCGTTCGCCGGGTCGCTGCTGCTCGGTTCGGGCAGCGAAATCGTCTTTCTCGACAGCAACACGCGCGTCACCGTCTACCGGATGCACCGTTCCGACCCTCGCCCCGCGGTGAAGGTGCGCTCGCGCGGCGATCTGTCCGGCGATCCGGTTCCGTCGGGCGCGCTGAGCCAAGTTATTCTCGGCATGGCAACGGCCTTCGGCCTTGCGTCGCTCCGGTCGCACGTCGGCAATCTCTTCGTCATCGTGCGCGCCAACGACGCGACGCTCGTTTCGACGGTGCAATCCTTCGTCGTTCCGCTCTCGCTCGCGCTGGTGCTCGCCGTGGCGTGCGCCGTTTTGGTCGCACGTGCGCTGACGCGCCAGGCGCTCCGCCCCCTCGAAGACGTCACCGGAGCACTGCAGCGATTTGCCTCGGGCGATCTGACGCCGCAGTGGGTCACGACCGAATCGGCCAACGAGCTGGCTCCGCTCGCGACGGCATATAACGGCGCCGTCGAACAGATGGAGCGGGCCTTCGACGCACGCGATCGCGCCAACACCTCGATGCGGCAGTTCATCGCCGACGCCGGCCATCAACTGCGCACGCCGTTGACGGTCGTGCAAGGATTCATCGCTATTTTGCGCCGCGGCGGTTTCGACAGTCCGCCCGATCGCGATCGGATCCTCGATACGATGAACGATCAGAGCCGCATCATGGGCTCGCTCATCGACAAGCTCATCTTGCTCGAACGCTGGGAGAGCCCAGAATCCGCCGAGAAGCCCGCGCCGATCGACGTGGGAACGCTGGTCGGCGACTTAGTTGCGCCGATCGTCGACGCCAATCCCGATCGCAACTTCTCCGTTAAGACGCAGCCCGGTATCCTTGCCGAAATCGATCCCACGGAACTCGGCTATGTCGTGACCAACCTCGCCGACAATGCCGTGAAGTATGGTCTCGGCGAGATCGGCATCAGCGTGCGCGCGGAAAACTCGACCGCCGTCATCGAAGTCGCCGATCGTGGTCCGGGGATACCCTCAACCGACGTCACGCGCGTCTTCGACCGCTTCTATCGCGGCGCGCAGCGCGACGTGTCCGGTTCCGGCCTTGGGCTCGCGATCGTGAAGCGCGCCGTGGAACGCGCGCACGGAACGATCGCGATCGACACTGGTCCGAACGGCTCGCGGTTCATCGTTCAATTGCCGCGCGCTTAGTTCGCTTTAAAAGCATTCGGAGAGGGTGAGATTCGAACTCACGGAACGCTCAACACGTTCGCCCGCTTTCGAGGCGGGTGCCTTCAACCACTCGACCACCTCTCCGCGGCTTCGGATTGGGACGAGGGGGTCGATTTACCTTCTTCGGCGGCATCACGCTTCTCGCGAAAGAACCGCTGCAGCTGCGCCGACGCTTCCGTCTCTAATACGCCCGCGGTGACGTCGAGCCGATGGTTCGTCTTCGGCGATTGGAGCACGTCGAAAGCGCCGCCGTCGGCGCCGCCTTTAGGGTCGCGCGCACCGTACACCAGCCGTTTGATTCGCGCCGCGACGATCGCGCCGGCGCACATGACGCAAGGCTCCTTGGTGACGTAAAGGGTCGCATCCGAGAGGCGCCACGCGCCGAGTCGCTTTGCGGCCTCGCGCAAGAGGAGCATCTCGGCGTGTGCGGTCGCGTCGCGCCGGAGCTCCTTTTCGTTCTTCGCCTCCAAGACCAAGTCGCCGCTGACGAGCACCGCCCCGATCGGAACGTCGCCCGCTATCGCGGCTTCACCGGCGAGGTCGAGCGCGCGCCGCAGATAAGTCTCGTCGGGATCGAGTGCATTCGACGGCATAAGCAGAAGCTGGCTTCCGAACGCCGAAATCGGGGACCTTCGTGGACTTTGAACTGCTCGACGACGAAGCGATCGAGACTCGTGCCGGCGAGCCCCTGGCGTCGTTCTACCAGTTAAGCCCCTTTGTGTGGCGCCAAGATGGTGCATTACATGCCATGATCCGCGCGGTGCCGCGCGACGAGAACCCGGTAAAGAAAAT
>DATAPM010000034.1:0-3851 GCA_036265225.1 Vulcanimicrobiaceae bacterium | reverse complement strand
AGATCATCAGCAGCGGAAACGACGGTTCGAAGCCGACGTAGCCGCCCTCGACATACGTCAGCGAGAGCGGTTCGAGCCGCGTCGGGTCGGGCGGAACGGGTGGGAACGGTCCCCGATAACTGTAGACGCGCACCGGCCCGCGCAACGAGTGATAGGTGTAGATCTGCGGCCCGCGCATGGACGGCGGTATAAAGTGTTGCATTCCGCCGGCGGCCAGCACGCCGGCCAGCGCTTTGGGTCGCAAGGTCTTATCGCCAGCGAGGTAATGCCCTTTGAGATCGTAGACCGTTACGCGCAGACCAATGCCGCCCAGCGCGTTGACGAGCTCGGGTGCGGCCTGAGAGAGCGACATGCCCTCGCGCCGGTACTGATCGACCAGAACGCGCGCCTCTTCGTGCTTGGCGATCATCACGTCGGCGGAGAAACGCCACAACTCGACGACCAGGGCGATGGACGAGGCGAGAATTACAATGAGGACGGTGACTCCCAGGAGCACCGCATAGAGCGCCGATAACCGCGACGCCAGTTTCACTTAAGGCAGCTTCCCCTTACTGGGACAGACCGTAACCTACGCCTCGAACCGTGCGAATGAACGAGCCCGGCTCGCCCGGCCGGTCGATCTTCGCGCGCAGGTACGAAATGTATGTTTCCACGATGTTCGGGCCGCCTTCGAAGTCGTGCCCCCAGACGATCTCGAGCAAGTGATCCTTGCTAAAGACGCGCCGCGGCTCGCGCATGAAGACTTCCAAGAGATCGAACTCGCGCTGCGTGAACTCCAGCGTCTCTTTGCCCTTCCAGGCTTCGTGCGTGCCGGGATTGATCGAGATGTCGCGCCAGCGCAGCACGTTCTCTTCGATGAGCTGCGGCCGGCGCAGCTTGGCCTGCAGCCGCGCGATCAGCTCTTCAAAGACGAACGGCTTGACCAGATAGTCGTCGGCGCCAGAGCTAAGCGAGCGGACCTTGTCTTCGGTGCCGCCCTTGGCGGTGAGCATGACGATCGGCGCCTGCGTGATCTCGCGCAGGCGCGGCAGGAGCGTAACGCCGTCGATCTTCGGCATCATGATGTCGAGGACGATTAGTTCCGGGTCGAAGACCTTGACGAGCTCGAGGGCAGCCATACCGTCCATGGCTGTCCGCACCTCATAGCCCTCGCGGGAGAGACCCAGTTCTAACATCTCGCGTACCATGCGGTCGTCATCGATAACCGCAACGCGGGCATTGGGCATAGCTATCATTTCTACGCTGCATCGTGCGGTCTCACCCTGTGAGGTGCCTGAACGAGCGTTAGGCAGCGCGAACGGCCGAGCGCCAGCGATGGACGCGTTGGCCGGAAACCAGAGAGGCTTGGCCGATTGCCTCGAGGGGGTGGGCAACAACCCGAATCCCTTGGTCTTCCAGGGCGGAAAGGGTGTGCTGATCGGGCGTCCAGTGGGCGAAAAGGTGGATTTTGTCGGTGTTTACGGCGTGGCCGAGGGTGGCAAAGACGTCAGCTAGCGTGCAGTCTCGGCGGGCCAGCATCGGCTCGACCACCTCGATCCGGAAGCGGGCCGCGCTCCATCCGCCGGCCGCGATTACCAGTCGCGAGAGCTCGCCCATATTAGCGGATTCGAAGTCGATTACGGCCGCCCGGATCTCGCGGGCGAGCCCGTTTTCGGGTTGGGCGTGGAGGGTCGCTCCGGCGATCGAGGCCGCCGGTCCAGCGGTCAGGAGCGCCCCGGCGCCGATGAAATACTCGTCCATGCTGCGATATTGGCATCGACGAGTGCCAACTGGGTGGCTCACAAACCGTGCCGTCTCAAAATACTTCATGACAGAAAACGACGTCCGGAACGGAGCTCAGACTGAGCCACAGCCTAGCTGCTGGCCGGGCTCGTGCCGAGCTAAGCAGTAGCTCGGTCATGCCTCTCAAGTTGCAGACGACGTTTCGTCGGAATCTGAGCTGATTGCTGAAACGCGTGGGTTGGACCCTAGAGCAACCCCAGTTGCTGAGCCCTCCGCACCGCACCTGAGCGGCCGTGGCAGCCAAGCTTGGCGCTAACGTTTGCGATGTGAACCCGTATCGTAAAAATGCTTCGCTCTGTGCGCGCCGCGATCTCTTTCGGCGTAAGACCGTCCGCTAAATGCCTGACGACATCAAGTTCCGCCTTTGTTAGCGGGCCGGCGGTAACTCTGTCGTTTATCCTTTTAGCCACATCGCGATGAGCGGCTTTCAAAAGCCTAGCGATATCTGCGTAGGCTAACTTGACAAGGGTGTCGAGGTCACCCTTTATCCTGTCGTCTCCGATACTTGATCTCTGTTGAAGCTGATTGTTCAACCCGGCAATCACATCTGTGACCGCCGCAATCACCGGGTCTCCTTCTGGCTTAACACCCCTTAATATGCGCTCTGCTGTCGTAATCCGACCATTGATCGCCTCTGTCAAACTTGCAAGCACCTTCGCAATAGTCGTCGACCGGATTCTATATAACCCTGTGACCGGGCACGTCTCTAACAGGCTAAGGATATCCTTAACCACGACTCGCGAACGTTGCTCTTCTCCGTCAAGTGCCAAAAAGAGAGCGTATTCCGCGCCGTAGATGCTTCGGTCAAAATCAAAAGGCATACGAGTCCAGCATGTCGACAATAATCGATGCGCCTCACCGAACCGACCTTCCCAAGCCAAACGTTCGGATCGGAAGAGACCCAGATACCAACTAGCCAGATCGCCGGCGTGCACGGTTGAGAGGCGCTGCTCCAGAGTTATGCAGCCTTCAACGTTTCCTAAGCGCATTTGTCCACTTAGCAGCTGCAGCAGAGCAGTTTGAAGGGCAAACGCATCACCGGCTTTCATCGCTGATGCGGCGGCGCGTTCAGCGTACTTGAGCTGTTGTGCAACGTCATCTTCCTCGTGAAGCATTGCGTTAGAAAGAACCGCGTTCGCCCGGCTCGCCAGGCTATACAGGTGCAGACTGCCCGCTAATTCACCTGACTGGCGTAGCACGCGAAATGCCTTGTCCGGTATACCCAGGTTATGGAACGCAATGCCCATGCGATGCAGAACTTTTGCCTGGACAGCGTCGTCGTCGAGCTCCTCGAATAATGGCTCAAGTTGTTTTAGCGCCGCGTGTGCAGCAACGACGTTCCGAGCAACCGCCTCTTGGGCCGCCACGAGCGAGAGTGCCTCCGCTCTTTGGAATGGATGCTGATTTGGGTCCCCACCAACCGTCGCTAGCAGGTCCGAAGCATGTTCACCTTGGTTCGCCTTCAGCGCGGCGAGGCGAAGGCTAGCGGTCGCCACAAGGTCGCGATCTCCGCCGGCGCGCGCCAACGCCCGGCGAAATAGCGACTCCGCTCTAGGAAAGTTTCCGCTAATAGCCTGCAATGCCCCGTGAAGCGCTAGGACGCGAGCATTTTCGTGTCGCGTTTTTTCATCCAGCGCATCGATCGCACGGCCGACGACGTCGCCACGAGCAGTCTCGATTAAATCGAAGCCGTGTTGTTCGAGCACGCGCACGACGTCTGACCGTGAACCTGCCGCAACATAGCCGACGACCGCGTGTTCTATGTCACCACTTGACTCGAGCGCACGCGCAGCCCGCTCATTGACCATCTGTTGAGATCGCCTGCCGGCCATCGCGCTTTGTCGTCGAAGGAAGTCGCGGAAAAGATCGTGACATTGATAAACGCCCGGGCTCTCCCCGTAAATAAATCCGGTTCGCTCACGCAAGCGTTCGACGATTGTTAGTGCGCGATCGAAGCCAGCGGCCTCAAGGACGGCAACGTCGATCGATGGCAATTGGATCGCGACTTCTAGAAGCTCGCGCTGTTCGCCGTCGAGATTCGAGTACAGTTGCTCAGCAAGGAAACGATA
>DATAPM010000033.1:0-10141 GCA_036265225.1 Vulcanimicrobiaceae bacterium | reverse complement strand
GCGAGCGCCTCACGCGCGTGAACGAGATCAAACGCCGCTACGTGGATCTGTTGATGGGATTGCTCAAGGATGCGGCTCCGGACGAAGTGGCGGTCGAGCGCCGCGCCGCGGTCTATCTGCTCTTCGGCATGATGAACTGGCTGTACACCTGGTATGACCCAGCAGGTGCCATCGATCCTGAGCGTCTCGCCGGACTGATCGCGGGAATCTTCCTGCACGGCTTCGTCGAGGCGCGGTTCCCGGTACACGGAGGGTGACGGATATGGCGACCGTAACGGATGGGCAGGCCCCGGCACGCGTGAAGCCGCTGGTGCGGTATTCCGTCGCTGGCGGCCTTGGGATCATCGAGCTCGATGATCCGCCCGCGAATACGTACACGCACGAGATGATGCGCCAGCTCGACGACGCGATTCTCGACGCGCGCTTCGACTCCGACGTCGAAGTCATCGTGCTGACCGGTAAAGGCGAGAAGTTCTTCTCCGCCGGTGCGAACATCGGGATGCTCAATCAGGTGACGCCGGAGTTCAAGTACATGTTCTGTCTCCACGCCAACGAGACGCTTTCGCGGCTCGAGCAGACGCCCAAGCTGGTGATCGCCGCACTCAACGGACACTGCGTCGGCGGCGGATTGGAGATCGCCATGGCTGCGGACCTGCGCATCGCGCGCAAAGACGCCGGCAAGATCGGCCTTCCCGAAGTTGCGCTCGGCGTGCTGCCGGGAACCGGCGGAACGCAGCGCCTGGCGCGATTGGTCGGCAAGTCGCGCGCCATCGAAATGATGGCCACCGGCAAGACGGTCAGCTTCGAACAAGCTCTCGACTGGGGCATGATCAACGACCTCTACGAGGGTAGCGCCGATGAGTTCCGCGCGCAGATTACGGACTACGCCAAGCAGTTCTGCACGCCCAACAAGGCTCCGATGGCCGTCGGGCACATCAAGCGCAGCGTCCAGACCGGCGCCGAACTGCCCCTGCAGGACGCACTCGCCCTCGAACGCGAGCTGCAATCGCTCCTCTTCAAGAGCGAGGACGCAAAAGAAGGCCTTGCGGCTTACAACGAAAAGCGCGTGGCCCGGTTCAAAAACAAGTAGCTGAGCTTCGCTACGTCACGGTGATGACGATCTTGCCGTTGACGCCGCTCTTACTCCGTTCGAGCGCTGCGAGCGCCTCGCCGAGCGGGTATTCGGCCGCGATATTTACGCGCAGCCGTTGCCCATCGACCATCTCGGCGAGCGTTCGCAGCCCGGCATGCGACCAACGGGGCGAATCCGCGACGTACAGGTTCTCGGCCGTAATCTGACGCTCCGAAAACCACTTCTCGTCTGCGGCGCCGATGGTGGAGACGATTTTGCCCTTGGGCCGTAAAAGCGGCGCCATGGCCTTGATGGCATCCTCGTCGTCAACGAGATCGAGAACGGCGTCGACTCCGCTGGGATGCGCCGCCCCGACCGTTTCCGCGACGTCGTTTACGTCGAAGGCGACGAACTCGTCGACGCCCAGCGAACGCGCGAATTCGGCGTTGGTAGAACGGGCCGTGCCGATGATGTGGGCGTCGCGGTCGCGCGCAATCTGTACGGCGAAGCTGCCCACGCCGCCCGTCGCACCGAGCACGAGCAGCGTCGTTCCCGCGCGGACGTCGAGCGAATCGAGTGCCGCCAGTGCGGTCAAACCGGCAGTGGGTAATGCTGCGGCGTCGGCATCGCCGACGCCGTCGGCAATCTTGGCGAATGGCCCCATGCGGTCGCTTTCGCTGACGATCGTATATTCGGCGTACGACCCGTGCGCTCGCGCGATGCCGAAGATGCGTTCGCCCTCGCGATACTTGGTTACGCCCTCGCCAAAAGCACTTACGACTCCGGCGAAATCGCGCCCTAACACGAAGGGTAGCGGCATGTCACCGCGATCCCGCGCTTTCCAATCGATTGGATTCACGCCGGCGGCGGTGACGCGAACGAGAATTTCGCCGGCTGCCGGGGCCGGCCGCTCCATTTCTTTAAGCGATCCCGGCTCGCCGCGATGCTCGACGACGATTGCTTTCATGCGGCGTGCTCCTCTCAAAACGGCACCAGGGGTCACCCGGAGTGGCGGCATATAGACTTCCTAATGAAAAGCTCCTGCGAACGGTGCGGTCGCCCGCTGCGCGACGCGGCCGACGCGCGCGCCTGTTCCCACGATTGCACGTTCTGTTTGGAATGCACGGAGAGCTTGGGGGGCCGCTGTCCTAACTGCGGCGGCGAACTGCTGCCGCGTTCCGGAGTCGCATAAAAATGGTTACTTCGTTCATCCTGATGAAGGTCGAGCGGACGCGCTTGCGTTCCATCGCCGACGATCTGCTCGCCATCGATGGGATCGCCGAGGTCTACTCGGTCGCCGGTCCGTACGACTTGATTGCCGTTGCGCGACTGAAAGAGCACGAGCAGCTCAACGATCTCGTTACCGAGCAAGTCGCCGCGCTCGACGGAATCCTCAGCACCGAAACCTTGATTGCCTTTCGCTCGTTCTCAAAAAAAGATCTCGGCTTGCTCTGGGATATCGGGTCCTAACCAGTTACGGTAACTCTACGCGGTAGAGGTCGGCGGAGTCGAAGCGCAGGCGCTGCGGACGACTGCCGGCGAAGTCCTTAAATCTGATGACCGACGTGCCGAGCGCAAAAGCTCCGTCGGGCAATGGTTTGAGCGTATCCACTCCGTCCAGCGTTAGGCGGTCCTTCACGACAACTACTCGCGTAATCTCGTCCTCGCCGAAAAACGTGTTTTCGTAGCGTCCCGCCAGAGCATCCCACGCGGGAGGATGCGCGAACGTCTTCGGCCCCCGATATTGTTCGTTCGTCCACCACCGGCCGCCGTAGGTCAAGTCCACAACTTTTCTATTGCGGTCGCGGCCGAAGGCCAGCAGAAAGGTCGCGTACTTCGCGTCGTCGGCCCAGAAGGTGCCGCTGCCGCGTGAGTACAGCGCGATCGTCTTGCCGGCGTCTATCAGCGATAGGCGGTCGCCATCCGCCGCGACCTGCAGCGACGAGCCGCTCGCACCAGCGTACGTTCCGGCGTAGTCGGCGGCGCGCTCGACGCGCGCCGGATCGGGCGGCGGGGGCGGCGCGGCGGGAATCGGTTCACCCGCGGCCGCGGCTCGCAATGCGCGCATCGCGTAGAGCACGATCGCGCACGGATGAAGCGGCGCCTCAACTAGATTCGCGAAGGCGATGACGCCGAAGCCGCGGGTGAGGTTCATCTGCATGCAGGCGGTATAGCCGGAGATTCCGCCGGTATGGCCCACCACGCGATCGCCGCCCTCGTCGAATACCGACAAGCCATAACCGTACTGTTTGTAAAACGCCGGTGCTTCGCTGAGCTCTACGCCGGCCGAGCCGCCGGGTTTGCCGTTTTTGAGGCGGTCGGCTGCCGTCATCGCCGCAAACGTCGCGGGCCGCAGTAACTGTTTTCCGTTTGACGAGCGCCCTCCGTCGAGATAGAAGCGCATGTAGCGTGCCATATCTTCGGGCGTCGACAGAACCGAGCCGGCAGGATCGACGAAGTCGAAAGCGGGCGAAGCCGCGAGCGCCGGGCGGAGCGACGGCGGGCGGTCGTTATCGCGAAACTGGTAGCCCAGCGCTGCCGTCGAGAGCGCATCCGGTGTAAAGACCGGCGAGGAGTCCGTCATCCCCATCGGGTCAAAGACGCGGGACCGCACCGCATCGGGCCAGGTGCGTCCGTCGAGTTGCGCGAGAATAGCCCCTGCGGTTTCGTAGCCGTCGTTCGAATACGACCACGCCGTACCGGGCGTGTAGAGCGTCCGCGCGTTGCGCAGCGCGAAGATGTTGTCGACGTAGCCGGGTGAGAACGCGTAGTCGTCGGGAATGCCGCCGGTGTGCGAGAGCAACTGGTGCACGAGAACCGGCACGCCGTTGGAATGAATCGAGAACCACGGCAAGTACTTGGTAACCGGAGCTTGGAGATCGAGCTTGCCCGCGTCGGTCAGCTGCAAGAGCGCTAATGCGGTCATCGACTTCGTGATCGACCCAATCGCAAACCGCGTCTGTGCCGTTACCGGCTTTTGCGCCGCGGTGTCGGAGTAGCCTAACGTGATTACGCGCAGCGTTCGCGTCGAGTCGGTGATGGCGATGCTGAGACCCGGCGTGCCCTGTTCCCGCATCGCGCGAGGCGCGTACGCGGCAATCGCATCGAGCGCGGCGTCGTGGGACGACGGTTCGCTTGCGAGCCCCGGCGAGGGTGCGAGAAGGAGCGTCAAAAGCGCGCACGCGGTGCGCGTCGAAAGCGTCAAGCGATCCATGACGGCAAAGTCACCTTAAGCGGCGCTCGCTTCCTTCTGCGCCGGGAAAAATGCGCTCCATCGGGAACTTGAACGCATGGCACGCATCTACGATAATCTGGCCGACACTTTCGGTAACACGCCGCTGGTCAAGCTTCCGCGGCTCGGCAAGGATCTTCCCGGCACCGTTCTGGTGAAGATGGAATCGTTCAATCCCGCCGGCTCCGTCAAAGACCGCATCGGCGTTGCGATGATCGAGGCAGCGGAACGAGACGGCCGCCTCCTCCCGGGGATGACGATCCTCGAACCGACCAGTGGGAACACCGGCATCGCGCTCGCATTTGTGGCCGCGGCAAAGGGCTATCCGATTATTCTCGTTATGCCCGACACGATGACGATCGAACGCCGCAACCTGCTCAAAGCGTACGGCGCGCAAGTCGTGTTGACGCCGGGATCGGAGGGCATGCCGGGAGCGATACGGCGCGCCAACGAGATTATGAGCGGCGCGAACAATAAATATTTCATGCCGCAGCAGTTCGAGAATCCGGCTAACCCGGAGATCCATCGCCGTACGACTGCGGAAGAGATTTGGCGCGACACCGACGGGACCGTCGACGTGGTGGTCTCCGCGATCGGAACCGGCGGAACGATTACCGGCGTCGGTGAAATGCTGAAAGAGCGCAAGCCGGGATTTGCCGCCGTTGCCGTGGAGCCCGACGCTTCGCCGGTGCTTTCCGGCGGAAAACCCGGTCCCCACAAAATTCAAGGCACGGGCGCCGGATTCATACCGAAGGTGCTCAATACGGCGGTGTACGACCAGGTAATGCGCGTCACCGACGCCAACGCGATCGCCACCGCGCGGCGACTCGCACGCGAAGAAGGAATGCTCGTCGGAATTTCTTCCGGCGCGAACGTCTGGGCGGCACTCCAAATTGCCGCGCGTCCCGAGTCGAAGGGAAAGACGATCGTTACGTTCGCCTGCGATACGGGCGAGCGCTATTTGAGCAATCCGGTCTTCGCCGAGCAGGAGGCAACCATCGTCGAATCCGCGCTCGTGTGACGGATCCGCAAGACGCGCGCGATGCGCTAACCGTCAGCGTTTCGCGCGGCGATCTCGTCGAGTCCGTCCATCGCGTTGCGGCCTGCGCGGTCGACGCGCGCAATGACGTTCTCTATCGAGCCGGTGACATTGAAGCGCTCGTTTATCTCCGCTCGACGGCCAAACCGCTGATTGCCGCGGCAATCGTCGAGGCCGGAGCCGGCGTACGCTTTGGTTTGGATCCTCGCGAAATCGCCGTGATCGCCGCCTCGCATAGCGGCGAGCCGTATCACGTGCTCGCCGTCCTCTCGATTCTCGAGAAGATCGGTATGGAGGTATCGGCGCTGCAGTGCGGGGTGCACGCGCCGTATGACGAACGCGCCGCCGAAGAGCTGCGGCGCGCCGGCATCGAACCCACCGCCGTGCACAACAACTGCTCGGGTAAGCACGCCGGGATCCTGGCGCTCTGCAAAATTCTCGGTGCCGATACGGCGACCTATTTGAGTGCGGAGAATCCGGCGCAACGTTACATCCTCGAGTTTTGCGCCCGCCTCTCCGACGACGATGCCTCGTCGTGGCCGCTCGGAGGCGACGGATGCGGGATTCCCGTGTATGCCACGAGCTTCCGCAAAGCGGCGCTCTCTTTCGCGCGCCTCGCGACGCTCGAGGGCGTCAGCGAGCAGGACGCTCGCGCTCTCGAGGCCGTCCGCGATGCGATGGCCGCTCATCCGGAATACGTATCCGGCACGGCCCAGATCGACACAGAAATCATGCGCGTGGGAGAAGGCACGCTGGTCGCCAAGGCCGGCGCCGAAGGCGTCCACGGGATTGCGGCGCGGGATAAGGGTTTCGGCTACATTTCGAAGGTGCTTGACGGAGGCGCCCGCGCACGGGGACCCTCGACCGTCGCCGCCCTCCGTGACCTCGGGGCGCTGAGTGAAGAACAGGTGGCAAAACTTGCACGGTTCGCCCATCCGACGGTGTATAATCGGGCCGGACGCGCGGTGGGAGAGATCTTTGTCTGATTACTTGCGCCTGCTGAGCGAGCGGGTCGTGCTCTTCGACGGCGCCATGGGAACGCAGCTCATGGCGCTCGAACTATCGGCCGCCGATTTCGGCGGCGAACGGCACCAGGGCTGCAACGAGGCGCTCGTGCTGACGCGCCCGGAGATCGTGCGCGCGATTCACCAATCATATCTCGCCGCGGGCGCCGACGTCGTGGAGACGGATTCGTTTACGGGATCGCGACTGAAGCTCGAAGAGTTCGGTTTGGGCGAGAAAACGTTGGAGATCAATCGCCGCGCCGCCGAGCTCGCCCGCGAAGCCTGCGACGCCGTCTCGACCCCGCAGCGCCCGCGCTTCGTCGCCGGCTCGATGGGCCCGACCGGCATGCTCGTCTCGTCTTCGGACCCGATGCTCTCCAACATCACCTTCGAGCAGCTGGCGCAGATCTACGGCGAACAGGCTCGCGCGCTCGTGGATGGGGGCGCAGACTTCTTGATTCTCGAGACGATGCAGGACTTGCTCGAGCTGCGCGCGGCCGTGGCGGGAATTCGGCGCGAGTTCGATCTCGGGATGCGCCGCGTGCCGATTCAAGCTCAGCCGACGCTGATTACCGAAGGCCGCATGCTCCTCGGCACCGATATTCGCGCCGTCTGCGCTACGCTCGAAGCTCTGCGCCTTGAAGTCATCGGGCTCAACTGCTCGACCGGCCCCGCGCAAATGCGCGACTCGATTCGTTATCTTTGCGAAAACGCTCGTGCTTTCGTGAGCGTCATTCCCAACGCGGGCTTACCGTTGATGGGTCCTAACGGCGAGACGATCTACCCCGAGGGACCGGAAGAGCTCGCCCGAGAGCTTGGCGCTTTCGTGCGCGATTTCGGCGTGGATGCGATCGGCGGATGCTGCGGGACGACCCCCGAACACGTCGTCGCCTTGCGCTCCGCGATCGACGCAATCGAACGAAAGCCGCGGCCGAGGATCGAGCGCGCCGAAGAGGTTGCATCGGCGATGACGGCCGTTTCGCTCGAACAGCAACCGCGCCCGCTGCTTGTCGGCGAGCGCATCAACGCTCAAGGCTCGCGCCGAATCAAACGCCTGCTGCTCGAAGAGCGCTACGACGACATCGTCATCGTGGCCCGCGAACAGGTCGACGGCGGCGCGCACGTTCTCGACGTCTGCGTCGCGCTCACCGAGCGCCCCGACGAGGAAGATCAAATGCGCGCGCTGGTTCGCCGCCTCGCGCAATCGATCGAAGCGCCGCTGATGATCGACTCGACCGAACCGAAAGTGCTGCAAGCAGCGCTGGAAGAGTATCCGGGACGCGCGATCGTGAACTCGGTTCATCTCGAATCGGGACGCGCCAAGATCGACAGCGTTCTACCGCTGGCGCGCGAACATGGCGCGGCCGTCGTCGCGCTGACCATCGACGAGTCGGGAATGGCCAAGACGGCCGAGAGCAAGGTCGAGGTCGCGCGGCGCATCTATCAGATCGCCGTCGAAGAGTACGGCCTGCCGCCGGGCGCGCTCATCTTTGACGACCTTACCTTTACGCTGGCGACCGGTGAAGCGGAGTTTCTTACTTCCGCCATCGAGACGATCGAGGGCATCAAGCGAATTAAGGGCGAGCTGCCCGGAGCGCTGACGTCGCTGGGAGTCTCCAACGTTTCGTTCGGGCTCAAGCCCGGGGCGCGCGCCGTGCTGAACTCCGTATTTCTCCATCATTGCGTCGAAGCCGGCTTGGATTGTGCGCTCGTCCATCCCAAGGAGATCGTTCCGTATTTCGAGATCGAGGCCGAAGTACGCGAGCTGGCCGACGACCTGGTCTTTAATCGGCGGCCGGACGCGCTGACGCGGCTAATCGAGCATTTCGAAGACGTCGTGCCCGGCGCGGCGGCCGCCGTCGAGGCGGCGGCTGAAGAAGACGCGCCCATCGAAGAACGCATCCATCAAGCGATTCTACGCCGCCGCAAGGACGGGATCGAAGCGAAGATCGATGAGGCGCTGCAGACGCGCTCGGCCGTGCAGGTGCTCAACGAAATTTTGCTGCCGGCGATGAAGGACGTCGGCGATCGATTCGGGCGCGGCGACCTGATCCTGCCGTTTGTCTTACAATCGGCCGAAGTCATGAAGAAGGCGGTCGCGCATCTCGAGAACTTCTTGGAGCGGCGGGAAGGCGCAACCAAAGGTACGATCGTCTTGGCGACCGTCTTTGGGGACGTGCACGATATCGGTAAGAACTTAGTGCATACGATCCTTGCCAACAACGGCTACACCGTGCACGACCTCGGCAAACAAGTGCCGGTCAACACGATTCTCGAGAAGGCGGTCGAGGTTGGCGCCGACGCGATCGGCCTTTCCGCGCTATTGGTCTCGACGAGCCGGCAAATGCCGATCTGCCTCGAGGAGCAAGAGGCGCGAGGCCTGCGCTTCCCGGTCATCATCGGCGGCGCGGCGATCAACCGTGATTTCGGCCGGCGCATCGCTTTGGTCGATGACGGAGCGCGCTTCTTCGAACCGGGAGTCTTCTATGCGCGCGACGCCTTCGAGGGTTTGGAGCTCGTGGACGCGCTCACCGGCGAACGATCGCGGCGCGAGGATCTGCTCGACCGCGTTAAGCGCGAGGCATTCGCGCAACGCGAGCGGCGCGCTGCCGGCGCAACGGTGAGCGTTCGTCGCGACTCGGTGCCGTCAAAGGTGCCGGCGGCCGACGTTCCGGCTCCGCCGTTCTGGGGAGTGCGGACCCTCGACGAAAACGCCATCGACGTGGGCGACCTGTGGCCCGCCTTCGACCTTCGCAGCCTCTATCGTCTCTCGTGGGGTGCGCGCAACAGTAAGGGAGCCGATTTCGAGCGGCTCGTCCGCGAGGAGTTCGAGCCGCGGCTCGCCGCCTATCAGGGCGAAGCGCGCAGCGGTGGACTGCTGCAGCCTCGCATCGTTTACGGCTACTTCCGCGCCGCGGGTATCGGCAACGATGTAATCCTGTACGACGAGTCGGGCGGCGAGGTTGCGCGCTTTGCGTTCCCGCGACAAGTTGGAGGCGAGCGGCTGAGTCTCGCCGATTACGTCCGCGAGCCGCAGGACGGTCGAGCGAGCGACGTCGTGGCGTTGCAGATCGTCACCGTCGGCGCAAATGCCTCGGCTCGCACTGAGGCACTGCACGCGGCCGGCGACTACGGCGAATCGTACTACTTGCACGGCTTCTCGGTGCAGGCCGCCGAGGCACTCGCGGAATTCTCGCACCGGCGTATTCGCCGCGAGCTTGGCATCTCGGAGGAGCGCGGCAAACGGTACTCGTGGGGCTACGGTGCTTGCCCCGACCTCGAACAGCACGCCACCGTGTTTCGCCTGCTCGACGCCGGCAACGCCATCGGCGTACATCTTACCGAGGCCTTTCAAATCGTTCCCGAGCAGTCAACGGCGGCGATCGTCATGCATCACCCTCAAGCCTCCTATTTTAACGCGGCCGCCACGCGCGAACTCGCGGTAGGATGAGCGCCTCGACGGCAGGCCGCGGCGCGTTATGGGCGTACGCTCTTAAGCCATGACCATCCACACGCTGCTGGTGATCGGTCTGGTGATCGTGGCGTTGATCATCATCGTTGCCTTGGCGCTCGCGCTGCCTACGCACCGCGACGGGCTGCCCAAGCCGCTCGAGGTCGGGATCGGATTCATTACCAACTTTTTCGATACGCTCGGCATCGGATCGTTCGCGCCTACTACGTCGATCTTTAAGATACGCGGGCTTGTGCCGGACGAACTGATCCCAGGCACACTCAACATCGGACACACGATTCCCACGTTGGCCGAAGCGTTCATCTTCATCGCCATCGTGGAA
>DATAPM010000032.1:0-6557 GCA_036265225.1 Vulcanimicrobiaceae bacterium | reverse complement strand
CGGCGTAACTTGTAGGGTTGCCGGAGCGTCGGTTCCATCGAGGGCTAGATTTGGCTCCGACGCGATGCCGTTACAGCCGGTTGGATCGAGCGATACCGCCCCCATCGCCATGGGGTACGTTACCGGCCAGGGCGGCGGATTGAACGGATCGTAGGGCACCGGCGACGCGATCGGCAACGCCGTTTCGTGCGTCGCCGCATCGTAGACGAACGCGTCGGTATTCGGCACGAACATATTATCGAAGATCGCCGGCAGGCGGTAACGCATCAGGATAACGTGCTCGGCAGAGCGCGCGATCTGGGGTTGATCTGGCTCGACGATCCAGACGCCGTCGAGACCCGCCGCCACTTGATCGTGGGACGTACCGTGCGCGTGCGGATGGTAGAGGTAGGTTCCGGGCGGTTGTGTTGCCGGAATCGTCACGTGGTATTCGCACGCGTGCATCGGCGTGCTCAGCGTTGATAAAAAGACGTTCTCTTCCGACGGCGGCCCTTCGAATCCGTGCAGATGGACGTTCGTGTCGGCCGGCGACCCGTGGATATAGCGATCCTCGATGGTATGGTTCAAATACCCCGCGCGCGCGACTGCCGGCGCCGCCGGCATATTCATCGGAGAACAGGGCGGCAGCGCAGTCGAGGCAACGTGTTCGCCGGAACTGGGGCCGGCAAGATCGTTGACGATGCGGATCGCAAAGTGCTCGCCGCGGTGCACGCGAATTGCCGGGGCGACGTTCTGCTCCGCACCGTTTAACGTGTAACGGTAGCAGTAGCGCTCGGAGTCTTTGTGAACCGCCAGAATAAGCTCGTGCTCGCCCGATGCGTCGAGCGGCAGATTACCGACGACAACATCCGGCGGCTCGACGATCAGCCGAGTCGCCGCCGGGGGCCGGCACGACACATCGTGTTTGGCCGGCGCTTTCGCAGCCGCCACCCCCGCGCCCGGAACCCCGGCGCCCCAAAGCAAAATCAAAACAAGGCCAAGGCCAATGCAAAGCCGCTTCATTTAGAAGCGAGCTTCGCCACGGCTGCTTAAACTCCTAACAGCCCCATCAGCTCGATTGTATTGCCTGAGGGATCGCGGACATAGAGCGAGAGCTCGGCGCCGGATGCGTCCTCGTTCAGACGCTCCTCTACGATCTCAACGCGGTGCTCGGCAAGGTGACGGCGGACCGCGGACGCCTCACCGCTGACCCTCAAGGCGATATGGTCTAGGTTGCGGCCACCCGCGACCGGTGGCCTCGCCCACGCGCCCTCATCGCGCGAAACGTCGACCAGGTCGAGATGCGAGACGCCGGCCACGAGCTCGGCCATCGCATAGCGCGGGAAACGCGCTTCCAGGCGTGCGCCGAGCACGTCTTGGTAGAACGCGAGCGCCGCGTCCATGTCGCCGACGAGTAAGAGCGCGTGCTCGATGCCACGCAACTCAAAGGGCGGCGCCAAAGGGGCCTCGCTCATCGAAGGGACCGGTTACCGGGCTACGAGAGCGGTGGCGGTGCGGGCGCGAATCGGGATCGGCTCGACGTGCTTGCCTGCCTGGCTCACGAACCACATGCAGAGCAACGTCAGTAGAGCGGCGTCGTCAAGCGCGCCGAGCACGGGAATATCGCTAAAGAGATCGACCGGCGAGACGACCAGCAACGCGATTGCCGCCGTGAGCAGCTTCAGGCTCCACGGAACGCGCACGTCGCGCATGAGGGGAAAGGTCCTAAAGATTGCCTTCTTGGCAACGAGCAGTAACCGCAGCAGTCTCATGCCTCGCTATACCGCCGTTTGGAGGCAGTGTTACGAAGGGTTTTCCGGCGGTTGGCCCGATATCGCTGGATGAAGCGTATTCTTACCATTTTCTTAGCCGCATCGTTCCTGGTAACGCCGCTCCAAAGCCACGCCGCCGGCTCCCAGACGCCGTTGCAGCTGCTAACGAGCAAGCTGGAGTGGCGTAGCATTGGGCCGTTCATCGGCGGGCGCTCCGTCGCTGTTGCGGGCGTGAGCAATCAGGATTTGTTCTATATGGGCGGCGTGCAAGCCGGAGTCTGGCGGAGCACCGACTACGGGCAGCATTGGACGAATCTCACCGACGGTAAGATTCCGGGGGTCGCGGACCCCATCGGTGCGCTCGAAGTTGCGCCCTCGAATCCGCGCGTCATTTACGCCGGCACCGGTGAGGCCGACATCCGTTCGGATTTCGATAGCGGTGACGGCATCTACAAAACGGTCGACGCGGGCCGCACCTGGACGTATGCCGGACTACGCGACACGCGAATGATTGCCAAGCTGGCGATCGACCCGCGCGACCCTAACGTCGTGTACGCCGCCTCGATGGGACACGTCTTTAAGCCCAACGCAGCGCGCGGCATCTTCAAGACGACCGACGGAGGCGCCACCTGGCGCAAAGTGCTTTTCGTCGACGACAAGACGGGCGGTGTCGACCTAGCGATGGATCCGAGCAATCCGCGCGTCGTTTATGCGGCAATGTGGCAGGCGCAGCGGTTTCCGTGGAAGCTCGAAGACGGCGGTCCGGGCAGCGGGCTGTATAAGACGACCGACGGCGGCGCGCACTGGGAGAAGATTTCCACCCATCCCGGATTTGCGAACGGAACGCTCGGAAAACTCGGCCTCGACGTCGCCGCAAGCAATCCGCGCATCGTTTACACGATCGTTCAGGCAAAACAAGGCGGCGTCTTTCGTTCCGAAGATGCCGGCGCGACGTGGCACCGCGTCAACGGCGAGATGAAGTTGCGCCAGCGCGGATTTTATTACATGGCGATCACCGTCGACCCAACCAATCCGCAAGTGGCTTACGTGCCGGAAGTCGACGGCGTCTATAAGACGGCCAACGGCGGAAAGAAGTTCACGCTACTCAACCCGCCGCACGGCGATAACCACGCCGTTTGGGTCAATCCACGCAATCCCAAAATTCTTCTGGTCGGCAACGACGGCGGGGGCACCGTCTCGGTCAACGGCGGCGATACCTGGAGCACGGAGCACAATCAGCCCACCGGCCAGTATTATCACGTCGCGATCGACGATCAGTTTCCGTTTCACGTCTTTGGAGCCGCACAAGACGAAGGCGCGTTCGAAGGACCGAGCGCGTCACTGGGTGGCGGCATCGGGCAGGACGAGTGGTTTACCGTCGCGTTGGGCGAGAGCACGTTCGTGGCCCCCGAACCAGGGAGCCCGTACGTGACGTACGGCAGCGGTTACTACAGCTCGTTCGTGCGGCTCGACCGCAAGACCGGCGATGCCAAGAACGTAAGTCCGTGGCCTCGCTACATGGCGGGCGCATCTTCGGCCGAGACCAGGTATCGCTTCGGATGGACCCATCCCATCTTCTTCTCGCCGGCCGATCCGCACGAGTTACTTGCCGCCGCTCAAGTCATCTTCTCCAGCACCGATCGCGGCCAGACGTGGAAAGTGCTCAGCCCCGATCTCACGCGCAACGATCCAAGCACCGAAGGGCCCTCGGGTGGACCGGTGGAGTACGACCAAACCGGTGCGGAGACGTATCCGGATATTGCTTCGCTGGCGGTCTCGCCGCTCGACGCCAACGTCTTCTGGGCCGGCTCCGCGGACGGGGTAGTGCACGTCTCCACCGATCACGGCGCGCACTGGAACGAAGTCACGCCGCCGCAGCTTGCGCAGTGGGCGCAGATCAGCTCGATCGAACCGTCGCATACCGACAAAGGCACTGCATATCTGAGTGCCTCGCGCTATATGTGGGACGACTACCATCCGTACGTCTATATGACGACCGACTACGGCGCGCACTGGCGAGCGATCGCCGATGGCCTGCCCGTTGATCAGTACGTCTTTGTCGTGCGACAGGATCCACGCGAGCCGCGTCTTCTCTTTGCCGGAACGCGCAGCACGGTCTTCATAAGCCTCGACGGGGGTGCGGACTGGCAGCCGTTCGCCCTTAACCTACCCGGCGTGCAGGTTCGCGATCTCGCCGTCGATTCGCGCGAAGGTGAGCTGGTGGCCGCAACGCACGGACGCGCCTTCTGGATCCTCGACAATCTCGCGTTGTTAGAGCAGCTCGCGCATGAGCCGACGCTCTCGACCGCCGGGCCGCAGCTTTTCACGCCGCAGAGCGCATGGCTCACGCAAGCCTATGGGGGAGGCGAATTCCCCGATCCCAGCTTCGGCCAAAACCCGCAGTACGGCGCGGCCGTCTTCTTCAACCTGCCGCCCGATTACCATGGACAAGCGCCCGTTACGCTCTCCTTCGTGGATGCAAACGGTGCGACGCTGCGCAGTTTCACCATGCACCCCAAAACGGCTCGCCCCAAGCTCAAGCGCGAACAGGCGGCCGAGCTCACGTCCGATCAAGTTAATGAGCGCGAGCTGGAAGAGAAGACCACGGTCAAAGCCGGCATGAATCACTTCCAATGGGATTTGCGAACGACCGGGGCCTTCGACGTGCCGGGTTATCGTAGCGATGAGACCGACGACTTTCCCGACACCGGCGACGGGCCGACGATCGTGCCCGGTGCGTATAGCGTACTCCTGCAGTACGGTTCGCAACGCTTGACCGCGCCCCTTACGCTCAAGCTCGATCCGCGTATCCATCCGGCGGCAGGCGACATGGAGGCTCGCTACGCACTCGAGATGCAGTTGCGCAACGCCATCGATCGCCTCGACCGCGCGATCGCCGCGGCGATGGCCGCGCGCGGGAAGCTTCCAGCCACCGCGCGCTCGCGCGTCGATGCCGAGATCGCGGATTTGATCCTCCTTGGTGTGGACTCGAGCGAGGCCGACGTCTTACGCGAGACGAAGCTTCGTCAGCAGCTGGCGTTCTTGATGAATTCATTAGAGAACGCCTACGCTCGCCCCACGCCGGCCGAGTACGCGGCCGCCAACGACTTAGAGGCACTTGCCACCGATGGCGAAGCGCGTCTGCGTGCGCTGACCCAGCAACAGTAACGATGGAGGAACTCATGTCTCTCAGAGGTTTCATGCTGCGCGGTTCGCTCGCGCTCGCCGTTGCTTCGCTGCTGGCAGCCTGCGCCGGGCGTAGCGCAGCAACGTTGCCGGCTGCGCCAGGTTCGCCGGCAACTTCCGTCACGCCCGAAGCAAAACTGCGCGCGTGTAAGGGCCAGCAAACCACCAAGCAGTACGCAACCGTCACCGGGACGCTTTTATCGGGCGGCGGTTCGTTCTGCATTCCCAAGTTCGGCGGTTACGGCGGATCGGTAAAGTATCCCGGCGCCAACCCTTCGGTGAAGCTGACGCTCACCAGCAGCACGACCAACTATAACGGCATGCCCGAGCTAGGCCAGGGCACGGCCATTTTCTACATGCAGCTGGCGATATCGGACGGTACGTCGTTCGCCGGCAAGGTCGGCAGCGGCGGCGGACTCTCGAGCAAGCAAATTACCGCCGGTCAAACCTACACCGTCTTCGGTCAAGCGAAGATCTACGGCTTCCCGTTTAACTTCACGCCTTGTTACGTGGTCGCCGTAAAGAGCCGTTATGGCGCCACGTTGGGCGGGATCGGAACGCTGCTCAAGGGACAGAGAGTCCCGGCAGCGGCGACCGGCGTCATCGAAGTCTACGAGGGTCAGCAGGCCTCCGAAGCGTGCTGAACGGAGCGCGCTTTACTGCGTGTCGACGGGCGCCTTCGATGGCGGCTCGTTGACGAAGACCGAGCGCCCGTACTTCGACCCGATCGGCTGGAAGCGTCGCGCCTGCTGAGTGAAGTCGAAGCTGTCGACGATGCTGGCGGCGCGCTGGTCCGTGTAGCCCTGGTGGGCCGATCCCAAGTATGGCAGATCGAAGGCTTCCTCGATAAACTTAAGGACGCTGCCGAACTCGTAGGTCGTATGCGAAACATAGCCGGCGCGGGCGTAAGGGCCGATGATTAGGCACGGCACCCGGATCCCCAGTCCACGATAATCTAACTGCGGCGGCGGCGCGTTATCGTACCATCCGCCCCAGTCGTCCCACAGGACCACGACCGCCGTGGACTTCCAGTACTTGCTCTCTCCAATTGCATTAACGATCGACGCGACCCACGAAGGGCCTTTGTCGCTGCGCGATTCGGGGTGGTCCGAATCCTCGACGCTCGGCGAAACCCAACTTACCGAGGCGAGGTTTCCGCTGGAGATATCGGTGAGGATTGCCGTTTGCGGCACGGCGATGTTGCTTTCCCAGTCGTTGCCGTAACGAACGTACTTAATCGCCTCGAACGGCGACCACATGCCTGCTCCCACGCGTTCGGTTGCATAATACTTCCACGACACGCCGGCTTTATCGAGCACCTCGGCCATGGTGGTGAACTGATCGAAGCATGGGAACGGCCCTTGTAGCCCGTGCTCGACGCGATCGGGCGTGAGATAAGAACTCGTCGCTCCGGGAGACGAATCGCAGTCGTCGGGCCAATCGCTGGGAACGTCGACCTCGGCCTTACTGGGCGTCAAGTCGTCGTTGCCGGCAATCAGGGTAAGGTGTCCGGTAAAGCTGCCGCCGAACTCGGTTGGAAACATCGCATCGGCCAGGACGTACTGCTGTGCCATCGTCCAGTACGGCCGTACGAGCGCGCGCTTCAGGTAAGCGTAGGCG
>DATAPM010000031.1:0-10168 GCA_036265225.1 Vulcanimicrobiaceae bacterium | reverse complement strand
CGGCGGCTCGCGTCTGCGCCGAATTGGAAGAAACGCCCGCGCGCTCGGGTATATGCTGGGCCGGTACGACATCGTGCACGTGCACGATCCCGAGCTGCTCGTGGCCGGCCTCGTCGCCGCCGCCTTCCGTAAAAGAGTCGTCTACGATATCCACGAGTACTACTACGCGCGGCTCGCCGAGCCCGATAAGGCGCAAGGGTGGATACCGCCGGCGCTTCGCCCGGCAATCGCCGCCGCCTATCGCGCCTTCGAAAGCCTCGCGCTGCGGCGCATGGCCGGCGCCGTCGTGGTGGCGCCGGAGATGGGCGAGATGTACGTTAACCTAATCGAGCCCAATCGCATCGCGCTGGTGCGCAACTTTCCGCTGCTCGACGCCGGCGATGTGGCGGAAGCCCGCGAGACTCAACGGCCGATTCAGCAGCGCTACTTCGTGCAGACGGGGGGAGCGACATATTTGCGCTGCTTTCATACGCTGGTCGAGGCGGCCGAGGAGATGCGCGACCGAAAGATCGACGCGCCGCTGGCGGTTCTCGGGAGGGTCGACCTGAGCACCTATCCGCCGACTCAGCGTTCCGTGCTGCTGGCACGCGCTAAGCGGGCTGGAGTGCACCTCGTCGGACGCGTTGCTTACCGCGAGATGCTGCGCTGGATCGCGCACGCGCACGCCGGAATCGCGACACAACCCTATTCCGAGAACGCGGCCAAGGGCTTCGCGACGAAGATCTTCGAGTATTTCGCTTTCGGACTACCCGTCATCGCTTCGGACTTCGGCAACAACGCCGAAGTGGTGCGCTCCAACGGCGCCGGGCTTTTAGTACGTTCCGACGACCCGGCAGCCTATGCCGACGCGATGCAATCGCTGCTCGCCGACAGGCCGCGCCGCGACGAACTTTCAGCAGCCGCTGGTAAAGCTGCGGCCCGATACTCGTTCCAAGCCGACCTTCCCAACCTGGCGGCGCTCTACCGGCGCATCCTCGCGGCGTGACGGCGGCGCGGCGCGCATTCGTTGCGGCCCTCCTTTGGCTCGGCGTACTCGCGCCGGCGCCAGCACATGTGCCGATCTTTGCCGACGTCGGGGGTAAGGTGTACGACCCGGGGCCGGCGATCGTGCGGCGCTACATCAACTACGCGCGCGGCCCGCTGCAGCGGCGCGTCGACGCTTCCTTCTGCCCGCAAGGGACGTGCCTACCGCTTTATTACGTCGATCCGCACAACATTTATTGCGGCTCGGGGACGATCGATTGGTTTCGAGCCGCGGCGGATCGTCCGGCGTGGTGGCTGCACTCACCGAGCGGAGACCAGGTTCTAAACGCAGTGACGCGTTACGGGCGCTGTCCGAGCCTTACGCCGGGTTCGGCGAATACCTATTATGCCAACTATGGCGATGCTGGAAACCAAGCCTACTGGCGATCTTACTTAGATGCCAAGGCTCGTGCCGCACGGCCGAGTCAATGCTATTTTCTCGACGACTTCACCTACCGTCTGGCTCGCCCGAGCCACGAGATCTCCACCCTCGATCAAATGCTTCGATTCGAAGGTGTAGAGCTCGACGCGCTGGCGCCATATTGCATTTGGACGAACGGGCTCGGCCCGGGCGGCGGACGCTACGGCAGCATGGGGGCTCCCGGCGGCGCGGTGCCGATCGATGCCTACGCGAAATATGCACGGGCCGGAAACGTACGCGGGGTCACGTTCGAGGATCCGCTCTGGTCGGCGTACGACCGGACGCTGCGCAGCGTCAACCTGCCGGTCGTGATCAACACCGTCTCTCGGCTGCTCGCAAAAACGCGCTTGAAGATCGCCATTCTCGATTCGTCCGCCGACGTCGACGGCACAAGCCTCGATCGCGTGCGCCGGCTGCACACCGCGGTGCTCTGGCTGGTGACGGGAGACTCGCTCGACCGTCTCGTTTCGTGGCTCGATCCGCATACCAATGCGCGCAACGCGCGGCTGACCGGCGTCTATCCCGAGCAGACCGTCGTGCCGGCACATCCGCTCAAGCCGATGGGGCCGTGGGCGCCGGCGAGCTCGCAGGGCAGCGGCTGCCGCGACGACCGCATGGGGCCGGACGACTCGCACGGCGGCATGGCCGATCTCTTACTCGCTTGCGGCTTCGATCGCGGCAACCCCGCCGGCATTTACGCGCGCGAGTACGGCACGTGCTATTCGGAAGCGCGCGCGATCGGCGGATGCGCGGCGATCGTCAACCTCGAAGATATTTCGGTACGCGTCGATCAGCGGCGCTTGGGAAACGTCTATCGTTACGCGATCGGCTGGAGCGGCGGCCCGTTGCGCGGAGTCTGCCCGGCCGATGCGGGCTGCAATGGCGTACTCGACCTGCATTCACGGCGGCTCGGCAATACTATCGAGATCCCCGCTCAAGATTCGCTGCTGCTGGCCGAGTGAGCCGGCGCGACAAGCCGCTCGAGATTTGTTCGAACCATCGCGGGTAAGCGCGGAGGTCGGCGGTGTCGGGAATGAAAAGCCGGTTCCACCGCACGCCGGTGCGGCGTACAAAGTATGCGGCTTGGGCGAGCATCGCGAACGTATAGGAGATCGAGGTGGCGAACGCGCCCCCTACGATTCCCCAACGCGGAATCGTGAGAAACGTTACGCTCGCGCAGACGACCGTCGCAATCGTATTGACGATCACCGGGATCATCGGGCGGCCGAGCTGCTGCGACAGAAACGTCGAGAGGACGGGTGTGATGCTGTAGGCGATGATTCCCGGGAGCAGCACGCGAATCACCAGTCCCGACGCCGCGAACTGATGTCCGTAGGCGATCACCGCAGCCGCCGGTCCCGCGCAGAATACGACGGCTGACGCCGGAACGACGAAGAGCAGCGAGTGGCGCATGCAACGCGCCGTTAAGTGCGCCGCATCGCTTTCCGTCGACGAGCCGATGCGCCCGAAGGCGGCTTGCACCAGAGGCCGCGTGATCTGCCAGACCAGATTTCCGGCACCGATGCCTACCGAATAAATTCCCAAGGGTCCGGCGCCGAGCATCGCCAGTACGATGAAGACGTCAATGCGGAAGTTCAAATAGCCCATCACGCTGTCGAGCGAGACCATCGTCCCGAAGAGGAACTGCTCGCGTACCGCGACCCGCTCCTGCGGCTCACCGCGGCGCTGCAGGTACGGTCGAAACCGGTAAAGCGTGTACGCCGCGGTGACGACGTACGCAAAGACCCACGCATATAAGAGTCCCGTCGTACCTGCCCGGAAGAGAAAGAATGCCGGCAGTAACGCCAGCGGCAGAACGACCGCGCTCAAGAGCTGCTGACGATTGACCGTCGCCACGTCGCTGTCGGCCAGGAAAAAGCCGTAGAGCACCTGCGAGATCGCTAGAAATGGGATGGCCATGGCAATGGGCAGCACGATGGCCTGATTCGGAATCACCATTGCAACCGCCGCCAGCACGATCGCGGCGGGAACGACGGTGAGTGCCATAATCAGCGCCGCATTCCGCAGCACCGGACGCGCGCCGCGCCGACGCCGCCCATATTCGTAAGCTATCGCATTAGCCTGTCCGACGGTATACATGGCGATGACGCCCATGCACGTCACGACGTACGCGTAGGAGCCCTTTCCAACCGGCCCCAATACGCGGGCGATTAAAATGCCGGTTCCAAGCGCGATCGCCAGCGTGGGAACGCGAAACGCCATCGTCTCCAGGCTCTTACGCGCAATGCTCACGCGCTTGACGTTCCGCACCGGTGGGCCCCGACCCATCGTTAACGGCGCGTCGTTTATGGAGCTGTAATGGCAGGCCATTACGCTTACCGATATGCCGCCGCTTATCTCCGTCGTCGTCGCCACTCTCAACGAAGAACGGCATATCGGCCGGATCCTCGATCAGATGCTCGCGCAAGAGGGGCTCGACGGTGACTTAGAGATTCTCGTTGCCGACGGCGGCAGCAGCGACCGCACGCGCGAGATCGTCGCGTCGTACGCAAACGGCGGCAAGGTGGGGCTGATAGAGAACCCCAGGCGGCATCACGTTTACGGCTTCAATTTGGCCTTGCGCGCCGCGCGCGGCTCGATCGTCTGCCTAATCGGCGGACATGCCAGTTTTCCCAGCGACTATTTGGCGCGCTGCATGGCGGTGAAGCGGCGCACCGGCGCCGCCAACGTCGGCGGCGTGATACGCCATCAAGGAGAGGGCGCGATCGGCGAGGCGATCGCATTGGCGATGGCGTCGCCCATCGGCGTCGGCGATGCGAAGTTCCGTCGCGCTAAGCGCGAGCAGCCCTGCGAGTCGGTGATGGGGCTCTTCTGCGACCGGCGCATCTTCGACGAGATCGGATATTTCAACGAGACCAGCATCGTCAACCAGGACGGCGAGTTCAACTATCGCCTGCGCGCTGCCGGCTACACGGTACTCGTGTCGCCGGAGATCGGGTGTACCTACTTCGTGCGCCCGTCGATCGCAGCACTCGCGCGGCAGTACTATCGCTACGGATTCTATCGCCGCTGGACCGAGGTGCAGCATCCTGGTTCCGTGCCGTGGCGCGTCTACGCTCCACCGCTGCTGCTTGCCGTCCTTGCCGTCTCTGCGGCCCTTACCGCGGTGGGTCGCTACGCCGCCGGCCTCGCCTTTCCAGTGCTGTACGCGATCGTTTTAGCGGTCGCCGCAACCGACGGTCTGCGCCGCTCGAAAAAGCCCGCGGTTGCGGTGCTCGAGCCGCTCGCGGTCGCCACGATGCATCTCTCGTTCGGCGCCGGTTGGATCCACGGCTTACTGGTGCATCGCAAGCCCCCGGCGGTAGGCGACCGCAGCACCGCGTTTACGCATTTGTAACATGCATTTGATACCATCGGCTAGAGATTCTCATGCGTCAGGAAATGCGAAATCGTTCCATCCTGGTTGCCCTTTGGCTTCTCTGCCTGCTCTTTCCGATTGCCGTCAATGCGCAGGCCGCGTCCTACACGATCCATCCCGACGATCAGTTCCAACTCTCAGTCTTTGGGGCGCTACCGCTTTCGGCAACCGTCACCGTTCTCAGCGACGGAACGATAACCGTGCCGCTGGTCGGACAGCTGCACGTTGGAGGGCTCTCACCGAACGAAGCGCTCCATCGCCTCACCGACGCATTATCTGCATACGTACGACATCCGGTAATAACGTTCGTCCTGGTCAAAGGAACTCCGTCAACGGTCGAAGTGCTGGGTAGCGTCGACCGCAACGGGCCGGTCGAGATTCAGGACGGCGATCGTCTGGCCGACGCGATCGCAAAGGCCGGAGTCGGCCCAGACACGCACGCCGACCTCAATCACATCACTATTAACCGCCTCGAGGCCGGCGTGCCCCGTCTCTACAACGTCAATCTCTACAACATGCTGCTCAACGCGGATTACGCCTCGAACATGCAACTCAAATCCGGCGACGTTGTGTACGTACCTAAAGCGCGCCAGTACAATATGTCGATGTTACCGATCACCCTTTTCTACCTCTACTTAATCGGTGCGGGGTACCACTACTAAAGCGAGATGTATGACCTAGCGCGCCTCGTGTTACTCCTTCGCAAGCGGTGGAAAGCGGCCACGCTGCTCTTCGGCATCCTGGCAGCCGCAGGAATCGTGGCCGCTCTCCTCTACCCGCGAACCTACGTTGCAACGAGTCAAGTTTTGGTTCGACAGCCGGCCAAAGAGGGCGACGCCGCATCCACCTATCCGCAAATCGCCGAGCTGCTGGCTTGGAATCCCGATACGACGATCGAGACCTACGTCGCTTTGGCGCTGCAGCCGGACCTGGCCGCTCACGTCGTTCGCCGATTGCACCTGCGCGTCGACTCGAACCGCCTGCTCGCGCGTTATCTCAACGTCGCGCCGCTCACCAACTCGAACGTTATCGCGATCAGCGCCTACTGGCGCGATCCGCGCGTCGCTTCGGCGATCGCCAACGCCGTCGCGACCGAGTTCGTCGAGCGCCAGCGCAAGCTCGCCGCGTTGCAGGCCGCGCAAGCGGCCGATTCGCTCGCCATCGCGCTGGCGCGCGCGCAAAGCAATCTTTCCAGCGCGGAAACCGCGTTGACGAACTTCGAGTCCGCCAGCGGCGTCGCCGATGCGACCGGCCAAACGACCGCGATTATCGCTTCGATCGGCGACATTCAATCGAAGACGCGCGCCGCCGAACTGGACCGCGCGCAAGCGCAAGGGCAGTTGCGCAGCGTTTCAACGCAGATCGTGGCAACGAAGCCGACTGTCGAGCAGAGCCGCACCATCGATACTGCTCCCGTCGCCGACGAGATCGATAAGGAACTCTCCGAAGAGCGCGTGCAGCTCACGCAACTCGAGCAGCAGTTTACCGGCAAGTATCCCGATGTGATCGCCGCCAGGCGCCAGATCGCAAGTCTGGAAGAGGCGATGGCGAAAGCGCCGCGGACGCGCGTCGCGTCGACGACTCTCGCCCTCAATCCCATCGGAACGACGCTCGACGGGCAGGCCGCGACGCTCGAAGCGCAGATCGGCGGAGAGACCTCGGAGTTACGAATGCTGCACGCCCAAGAGGATAGCCTGGAGTCGCAGTTGCGCGCTTTTCCTGGGGTCGTTTCGCAGCTTTCGAGCCTGCAGCGGCGCGCCAAGAGCGCCGAAACGATCTACGACTCGCTGCAGTCCAGCTATTTTAACGCCATCGTCGCTAAGAACATGGCCGTCTCCGATCTCAGCATCGTGCAGCGCGCTTCACCCGAGCTGGTCGAAGTCCGTCCGAGTCTGGTTCTGGCAATCGCGATCATGCTCGTCATCGCGGCGCTCGTTACGATCGCTTCCATGGCGCTGCTCGACTGGCGCCGGCGCGCGCGTACGGCGCTGCCCGAACCATCGAAGAACTCGGCCGGGCGCGTCTCACTCGGCGAGCCGGTCGCACCCTAGAAGGCGAGTTCGCCCTGGAACGCCACGGCACGAACGCGCCGGTCGCTTCGCAAGACCTCCCGCGCGCAATAACGCTCGCGTTAGTCGCGGTCGCCTTCTGCTTCGCATTGGCTCTGCTCGAAGCGCTGGCCACCGGGAGTTGCGCGGCACTTCCGTCGCTTCCCATTCCGGCGCCCTGCGGGTCGAAAGTCGCGCCGCTGCTGCCGGTGGCGCTCGCTGCGTTTCCGCTAATCGCGTTGCTCTTTCCCGGCAGGTCGTTCGCCCTGGCCTTTGGGCTGTACGTGGTGCTCGTGCCGGTGGACGCGATGCTCATCCCCGGATCGCACACCAGCCTTACCAAACTCACCGGCCTCTTCGTCATCGCGACGGCGTTGTGGACCATCGTTCGCCGCCGTGCCGCGCTGCGCGTACCGAGTCCGGTCTTCTTCTGGCTCGCAGTGGTGACGCTGATGGCGGTCAGTACGCTCTGGGCGATCGACGTCAACGCGTCGCTTCACGAGCTGCCGACAATCATTTCGGCGTTCGCCTTGTTCGCGCTGGTCGCGATAGTGCCGGTCGATCGCGAAGATTTCCGCGGAATCGTGATTGCGACGATCGCCAGCGGCGTCGTCGCCGGAGTCCTGGCAATCGCGCAGCGGCACGAACTTCAGGCCGCCGCCGGCCTCGACCGCCTCGCGGTAACGCTCGGAACGGCGACGATCGACCCCAACCAGTTTGCTGCGGCGCTGCTGCTGCCGGTCGCGATCACAGTCACCGCCATTTTCCGAACGAGTTACCGATACTGGCTGCTGCTCGTTCCCAGCCTGGCGCTAATGCTGACGGCCGTATACTTTACCGCTTCCCGCGGCGCTGCGCTGGCGCTGGTAGCGATGGCGATCGTCGCAATTCTAGCGAGCCGGCGGCGCGTTCTTTGGAGCGCGCTGCTGGCGATCGCCGTCGCCGGCGTGATTTTTATTCCCAACGAGCTCGCCTCTCGCATCGCCACCTCGAGACTGATGGCCGGTTCGGGAAGAATCGACATTTGGCGCGTCGCAGTCTCGATTTTCAAGGAGCATTGGGCGCTGGGAACCGGCTTCGCCAACTTCCCGGCCGCCTACGACCGCGCATTCTTCTCCGCATTCGAAGAGCACTTCGAAAGCTGGCACCGCGCTTCGCATAGCCTGATTGTCTCGACAACGACCGAGCTCGGCATCGCCGGCGCCATCGTGCTGGGCGCAGCGCTGATCGCGCAGTACCGTAGTCTCGATTCGGTCCAAGTATCCGCTCGCGATCTCTGGACGCGCACGACGTTGCGCGCGGCGTTCGTTGGATTGCTCGTAGCGGCGCTCTTTCTCGACGTGCTGACCTTCAAGTATTCTTGGCTTCTCTTCATGGAGATGCTACTTGCCGTGCGGGTTACCGAGGCATGACGAGCGCCGCATTCGAGGATCCTGCGGTAAAGCTCGGCGTCATCGGTGCGGGCGCGTGGGGTGCCAACGTAATCCGCACCTGCGCGCAGCTCGGCGCCCTCGCCGCCGTCTGCGACAACGATCTCCGCCGCCTGGCTGAAATGGGCGAACGTTACCCCGGCGCCGAGGGTTTTGCACGTGCCGAAACGATGATCGCGCGGGCCGATCTCGACGGCTTGGTCGTTGCTTCGCCGGCGCAGGCGCACGCGTCGCTGGCGCTGATGGCGATTTCGGGCGGCAAGGACGTCTTGGTCGAGAAGCCGCTCGCACTCAACGTTCTCGACGCGCAGCGAGTCGTTCGAGCCGCGCGGCAGCGCAATCGTAAACTCATGGTTGGGCACGTTCTACTCTACCACCCGGGCATTCGCTGCATGCTGCAAGCGATCGAGGCCGGCGAGATCGGTGAGGTGCGCTTCGTGCGCTGCCGGCGGCTTAACTGGGGACGCCTGCGCGCTCACGAGAACGTGTGGTGGAGCTTCGCGCCGCACGACGTCGCCGTTATGCTGGAAGTCATGGGTGAAGAGCCGCTCTCGGCTTCGTGCGCGGCGGGCTCTTACGTTACGCCGGGCATCGCCGACATGGTATACGCGCATTATATCTTCCCCGACAAGCGCGCCGCGCACATCGAAGTCTCGTGGCTCAACCCCGAGCGCGTTTCGCAAATCGACGTATTCGGGACGTTGGGAGTTCTGACGTTCGGCGACGGCCGCGCGGGATCGAGCCTGACGCTGACGCCGTGCGGCAGCCGCGAGTCGGCCGCCGGCACGGCGCTGTGGCGCAACGACCCACTAGCGATCGTCGTGCCCGAGGGCGAGCCGCTCGCACTGGAGCTTCAATCGTTCTGCCGCGCAATACGCGGCGACGAGACGCCGCTGACCGACGGTGAAGAGGGCCTCGCCGTGGTGCGCGCCCTCGCCATGCTTCAAGGAACGGAGGGGTCGTGACTCATCTTCAGATTGACGCGGGATATTTCGTACACGAGTCGAGTTGCGTTGACGACGGCGCCGAGATCGGGATGGGAACGAAGATCTGGCATTTCTCGCACGTCATGGGCGGCAGCCGGATCGGAGAGCGCTGCAGCTTGGGTCAGAATGTCTTCGTCGCCTCTAACGTACGGATCGGCAACGACGTCAAGATTCAAAACAACGTCTCGATCTATGAAGGCGTAGAGCTTGAAGACGAGGTCTTCTGCGGGCCGAGCGTCGTCTTCACCAACGTCCGCACGCCGCGCAGCGGCTGGCCGCGCAAGAACTATGCGCTTACGAAGATCAAGCGCGGTGCCAGTCTCGGCGCCAACTGCACGATCGTCTGCGGCACGACGATCGGCGAGTTCGCCTTGATCGGTGCAGGCTCGGTGGTGACGAAGGACGTCTCGCCGCACTCGATCGTTTATGGCAATCCGGCGCAAGTACGCGGATACGCCTGTCAGTGCGGCCTGCCGCTCGCGTTCTCTGATTTGCGCGCGAGTTGTGCCGAATGCGGGCGCCGGTACGCGATGGGCAACGACGAGATCGCGCGGCTCCCCGAATGATTCCGGCGCTCGACCTCACCCGGCAGTACCAAGAGCACAAGGCCGAGATCGCTGAGGCGGTCTTCGGGGTCTTGGAGAGCGGCCACTATATCAACGGCCCACGCGTAGCGGCCTTCGAGGTGGCGATGGCCCAGTACGTGGGAACCTCCCACGCCGTCGCGCTCAACTCGGGAACCGATGCGCTGTATTTGGCGTTACGCGCCCTCGATGTGGGTCCCGGGGATGAAGTGATTACGACGCCGTTCACGTTTGCCGCGACGACGGAAACGATCGTCGCCGCCGGCGCGACGCCGGTATTCGCCGACATCGATCCGA
>DATAPM010000030.1:0-5944 GCA_036265225.1 Vulcanimicrobiaceae bacterium | reverse complement strand
CGCCGCCTTCGGCCGCCGGCGCGGTCGCGGCGCACGGCGGCGCGACCGCGGCGCACGTGACGGCACCAATGCCCGGCAAAATCATCAAGGTGGCCGTAGGCGACGGCGACGAGGTCGAAGAGCACGCGCTCCTCGCCGTTTTAGAGGCGATGAAGATGGAACACCGCATCGAAGCGTCGGCCGCCGCTACGGTCAAAGCGGTGTTGGTGGAAGAGGGCCAGATCGTCACCGCCGGCGCCCCGTTGGTGGAACTCGCGTAGCCGGATCGGGGTTGATTTATGGTGAGCCTGTCAAATGGCGACCAAAGAAACCATGATTCCTAAAGTAGTAACCATCTTCGAAATGGGTGCCCGCGACGGCCTCCAAAACGAACGCGCCGTAATTTCGACCGACGATAAGGTTCGCTACATCGATCTGCTCTCGGAAACGGGCTTAAAGTGGATTGAGGCCACCTCGTTCGTCAGTCCCAAAGCGATTCCGCAGCTGGCCGATGCCGCCGAGGTCTTCGCGCGCATTCGCAGAGCGCCCGGCGTGCGATACCCCGTGCTGGTTCCGAACGTCAAAGGTTACGACCGCGCCAAAGCCGCCGGTGCCGACGCAATCGCCGTGTTCACTGCCGCATCGGAGCATTTCACCACGCGCAACATCAACATGACGATCGACGAGTCGCTGGCGACGTTCGCCGAGGTCGTCGCCGCCGCTAAGCGCGACGGCATGTGGGTGCGCGGGTACGTGTCGACGGCTTTCGGCTCGCCGTTCGGGGACGACGTGACGGCGCAGATGGTCGTCGACGTAAGCGTGAAGTTAATGGCGATGGGTTGCGACGAGCTTTCGATCGGCGATACGATCGGCGTCGGCGTTCCCAGTCAGGTCGATGCGTTAATCCCGCTCCTCGCGGGAAAGATACCGCTGGAATCGATCGCACTGCACTTCCACGATACGCGCGGAACGGCACTAGCCAATATCTACGCCGGACTTCAGCAAGGGATTTCTAAGTTCGACGCCTCGTCGGGCGGATTGGGCGGCTGCCCGTATGCTCCGGGCGCCACCGGCAACGTCGGCACCGAAGACGTGCTCTATATGCTCCACCAAATGGGAATTAAAACGGGCGTCGACCTCGCCAAGGTTCGCGCCGCGTCGCGATTTATCGCCGGCGTCGTTGATCACGCGCTGACGAGTAAGGCCTATCAGGCGATGGAGTCTGCTGCCGCCTTACCGTAGCGAGCGCTAACGCAAGGCGACCGGTACGACGAAGCGCGTTGCGGTGTGCGTTTCGGTGTAAGCGCTGATCTTATTGTCGACGAGCCCGGCGGCGATGCCGGCCTCGCGCACTTCGGCATCGGCCGGCGACGCGCCGCGACCTTTGGGATGAAAGACCCACAAGAAGCCGCTGCTTTTGAGATGCGGGCGCACGCGAGCGATTCGCGCTAAGTCGCGAATCGAATCGATGCGCACGAATATTGCATCGTACTGCGTCCGGAGCGCCTGCGAGGCGCCTTTTGCCAGCCGCTCGTTGAGAGCAACCGCGAAGTCTTCGTCGTGCCGCCCGACCAGCGCGACGTGATGCCCGGCCAGGACGCCCAGCTTCTCGAAGAGCGAGCGTCCGGAGTAGTCGCGCTCTGGCCGTCTCATTCGAAATGCAAGCTCGCGGGTTTGGGGCCGATTTCGGTGTAGGCCATCGGACGGTCCCACCAATCGTGGCGGCGCGCGCGTAACTGCGCCTCGCTCGGCGGCGGCGGTATCTTGAGCTCGAGCGCTCGGTCGTATGCGGCGAGGTAGCGGTCGATCATTCGTTCCAAACTGAATTTGTCTTGGACGTGGCTTCGACAAGCTCGGCGGTCGAGCCCGTGCAGCCGCCCGCTCTTCTCCACCGCGTCGTCGACGCTATCGCAAAGAAAGCCGGTTACGCCGTTTACGACGATCTCCGGGATCGAGCCCATGTTTGCGCCCAGCACCGGGGTGCCGCAGGCCATGGCCTCGATCGTCGTTAGTCCGAAGCGCTCGGGGCGCGTCGTCATGTGCACCAGCCCTAACGCGTTAACCAGCAGCTCGTTGCGGGCCTCACGCTCGACCGCACCGAGGAACTGCACGCGGTCGCCGTCGATATGCGGCTCGACCTGTTCGCGAAAGTAGGTTTCGTCTTGCGGAATCGCCGCGATCTTGAGGCGTACGCCGGCGCGCTTGGCGATCTCGATCGCCAAATGCGTCCCTTTCTCCGGATGAAACCGTCCCAGGAAGCACAGATACTCCCCGGGTCGGTCGCTGAACGGAAACTGGGCCGGATCGATCCCGTTGTATGTGGTGGCAAGATACTCGAGACCGGGGTCGCGGTCGGCATTGGAGATCGAACAGTAGAAACTCCGCTCTGCTCCGGCGTAATACGCCGCAAGAATTTGCGGCGACGAAAAGCCATGAATAGTCGTTAGCATCGGCGGCGCCTGCGTCGCCAGCGCGTAGGTCAGCGGCCGCCAATCGAAATGATTGTTGATGAGGTCGAAATCACGCGTCCGCCGGAATAACTCTGCGATGTGCAACGCGCCGAAGACGTCGCCGTTCAGTGCCGTGTCCTCGTTGAGTCCTACCGGCACGGCCGATGCCAGCTTACCCTCGAACTGCGAGTCGCCCGTGGCAAAAAGCGTAACGTCCAAGCCGCGCCGGCGCATTCCGTCGGCGACGTTGAACGCCATCTGCTCCCAGGGTCCGTAACCGGCCGGCGGCGCGGGCCACGAGATCGCGCCGAGTACGGCGAGCCGCAGCCCCTGCAGGTCGGTCAAGACGTTACCGGTCGTCGTCCACGACGTGACGGTCGTGGACGGCCAGGGCGAGTTTAAAATGCGTCTGGCGGATCATCCGGCGCATCGAAAGCTCGGAGAACGACGGTATCGGCTTGGCGCGTGTGTAGTCGAACATGTCGCTGAGATCGTCGTCGCCGGCGTCGCGCTGCCCCATGTTCCCCAAGTTCCAGTTCTTCTCGATGAACTTCGTGATCGCAGTCGATTCGCGGCGCGTATGCGAAACGCCGCTACGCGCCCATGCTGAAACGGCAACGATCGGAATGCGAAAGCCCCAGGTCGTTCCGTCGGGTCCGGGCGGCGGCTTGACGTGATCGTACCATCCGCCGGAGTCGTCCCACGTCAGCAGCAGCGCGCTATCTTTATAGTAGTTGCAATCGGGGTTAGCGGCGTGCTGGCTCTGCACGACGGCGAGATAGATCGAACCAACCCAACCCGGTCCCCCCGCGCTCAGATTTCCGGCATGATCGGAATCGAGCCAGTTCGGCATGACGAACGAGACCGACGGCAAGCGACAGTTCTGAATGTCGCTAAGAATCTCTCCCGAAGGCGTTACGACGCTGCGTTGCCAGTCCGGACCGTAACGTATCCGGCGAAAAGCGTCGTAAATGCCGACTGCGGGGTTGCTCGAGTCGTTGTAAGGACCGGTGTAATACTTCCAGCTCACTTGCGCGGTGTCGAGAGGATCGGCGATCGTCGTTTGGTTGAAGCAAGGAAAGGCTCCCGGCGTTATAATCGCTTCGCCTTTTCCGAAGAGGGGAACGGTCGTGCCTGGTTTGGCGTCGCAACCCCAGATCGCGTCGTTGGGATTTCCCGCGATGCGGCTCTGCGCCGTCGCCAACGTATAGTGACTCGGGAACGTCGGCACCAAGCGCGGCGCGAAGTTTTCATCGGCGAGCGCGTAGCGCGAGGCCAACACGTGATAGATGGTCGTTTCGTAGGCCGGAACGTAGGCATAGGGAAAACCTGGCCCCGGCTTGGGTGCGTCGAGCGCCACGCGCAGTTCGTCGCTGCCGAAGCCATCCATGCGGCCGTCGTCCCACTCGTGCAGCAGCGCGGCGTGAGAGTGGCTCGGGTCGGCGGGATTCTCGAAGGGTACCGGTTTGAGTGCAACGTGCTTGCCGTCGACCGTCGCCGTTTGCGACGCGTTCGCGCCCGGGAACGGCCCGCCGTGGGCAACGATCGACGCGGCGAAGAGATCGTCGAACGTACGGTTCTCTTGAACCAGCACGATCACGTGACGAATCGGACTGCCGAGAACCTGTTGTCCCAACAATACGGGATTGGCTCCCGGTCCGACGGCCACGCCGCTGCGCGCCGGCTGCATCGCCAGCACGAGCACCACGAGGGTCAAGAAAACCGCGTACCGCACTTGCCGGTTTACTGGATGAGGCCGTTCTTGAGGACGAGTTGCGGTTCGCGAAGCGCTCGCACGTCTTCACCGGCATCGCGTGCGAGGAGCAGTACGTCGGCCGGTTCTCCGACGGCCAGCAAACCCTTATGCAGCCCAATAAGATCGGCCGCCACGCTGGTGGCGGCGTGCAGCGCCTGCTGCGGCGTCATGCCGAGCATCGCCCACATCAACTCGACCTCTTGCGCGTAGTCCTCGTGATAATTATACGGGGTTCCGGCATCGGAGCCGCCGGCAAAGCGCACGCCGGCGTCGAAGGCACGACGCAAGTTCGCCAGCATCACCTCGGTGAGGCTGCGCGCCTTATCGGTAATGTACTTCGGTTGATGGCCGTCCTCGAGATGCGCTAGAATGCACGTCGGCGCGCTGAGCGTCGGCACGAGGTATACGCCACGCCGCTTCATGATGTCGATGCATTCGTCGTCGAGCATCGTCCCGTGTTCGATCGAGTCGATGCCCGCGTTGAGCGCGTTTTTAATGCCCCGCGTGCCGATGGCGTGCGCGGCGACACGTAATCCGTGCGAATGCGCTTCGTCAATTGCCGCTGCCAGCTCGTCGGGCGTGAGCTGCGCGTTGCCGGGCACCGCGCCTTTGGTCAGCACGCCGCCGGTCGCGATAAGCTTGATGCAATCGGCGCCGGCCCACATCTGCTCGCGCACCGCCTTGCGCGCGTCCCACGGCGAATCCACGGCACGCCCGATCGGCCAGCCGTGGCCGCCGGTCATGCAGAGCGCGGCGCCGGCCGTACGCATGCGGGGGCCCGGGATTCGCCCTTCCTCTATGGCCTCGCGGACGTCGGGTGCGATTTTGTTCGAGCTTCCAACATCACGAATCGTCGTTACGCCGGCCTTGACCGATTTACCGGCGTTGGCAACGGCGCGCAGCAAGCGCTGGTTCGGCGTGGTGGAATGAATCATCGCCATCAGGTCCGGCTCGCCGCTTCCCTCGACGTGCGCGTGGGCGTTGACCAGCCCGGGGGTGACGCAAGCCGCTTCCAGGTCGCACTCGCCGCCGGCCGCGCGAAGCTCGGCGATGCGCCCGTCGGCGATGATCACGTCGACGTTCTGCTTCGGCGGCTCCAGCGTGCCGTCGTAAAGGACTCCCGCGCGTACGATCATCTGGCTGCTCCCTTAGCGGAAAGTAAAGTTCGTCAGGCCGCTGATGCCGTTGAGCACCAACTGTACGGCGATTGCGGCTACGATGATGCCGACAATGCGCCCAACGGCGTCGATTCCCGTCGCGCCGAAGATTTTCACGAGCTGCTGTGCGCCGCGCATCGAAACGTAGGTTATGGCGACGACGACCAGCGCAACGGAGAGAAAGATCCCACCGTTGAGGTAGTGATGCGTGTCGGTGGGATTGACCAACGCGACGCTGGCCGTCAACGCGCCCGGTCCGGTAATGATCGGAATGGCGAGCGGGAAGACCGACGGGTCGGTCAACGGCGCGTCGCTGGCCTTGGCGGTGTTTGCCGTCTCGCGATCGGTCTTCTCGGCAAAGACCATATCGAATCCGACCTTGAGCAGCAGCAAGCCGCCGGCGATCTGAAACGCTCCGATCTTAACCCCGAGCGCGCCGAGCAGCGCTTCGCCGGCAAAGGCAAAGCTGATGAGCGCAACCGCGGCAACGATGCTCGCGCGCTTGGCAATCGCCGCCTGAGCTTGAGGCGTACGTCCTTCGGTGAGCGTCGCAAAGGCAGCGGCCGCCTCGATCGGATTGAGCATCGCGAGCAGCGTTACGA
>DATAPM010000029.1:0-3083 GCA_036265225.1 Vulcanimicrobiaceae bacterium | reverse complement strand
ATTTCACCTACAGTGCGAAGCAGGCGATTCAGTCACGCGACTCATCCGACTCCGCGGTAGGTTACGGCAGGCCGAGTGCCAACGGCGCCAACGACCAACGGCAAACCAACGGCATCAGTCATTACGGCGGGACACTTACCGACAAAGGAACGATGACGGTCGACATCGCGGGCCGGCAAGCTGACGGCGGTCTCGTCGTGAGTATCAGCGAGCAGGGTGAGGGCGTCCGAAAGGCGCCGCCGGCGACGTGCGTCGTGTACGGCAATACGAACGTAATCTGCGACCCGTATAGGACGGTTTATACCGAAGAGTACACGTTGCTGCGCTTTTTGGGCGCGAATTTCGTCGATCCGAATCAGATGGATCCGAATAAGCATTGGCGCATTGGACCGTCGACCTCGCAGGGGCAGACGACGCAGGCCGACTACTCGATTACGAGCAGCAGCGGCGGCAAGATGCAGATCGGCGAGACCCGCAAAGTCGTAACGACCGGCTCGGGCAAGCTCGAGACGGATATCGAAGCCAAGGTTGGTTACGACTACGATCGCACGGTACCAACGTCGGTGGACGAGTATGCAACCCAGCGAACCGATGCCGGAGTGAGCGGGACGTCGACGACCACGTACCAGACCACCCTAGCCCTTGTTTCGGACACCATCGCGACGAAGCCGTAAGAAGATGAAAAGAAATATCGGGCCCACAAAACCTGCGATAGCGGTGATGGCGAGTGCCCTCGCGTTACTCCTGATGCAATCCTCGGCTCGCGCCGTCGAGATGACGGGCGAGCTGGTCTACAACTTCTCCTATAGCGCTAACCAGGCAATTCAGGCGCGTGACTCGAGTCAAAGCGCGGAGTCCACTGACGGTAATGGAAACTACAACGGGGGAAGCAACGGCATCAGTCACTATAATGGTTCGTTGAGTGACAAAGGGATCATTACGGTCAAAATCACCGGTAAACAGCCCGACGGCGGCCTGATCGTAAGCATCAGCGAGCAGGGCGAGAACGTTCGCAAGGCCCCACCGGCAACGTGCGTCGTGTACGGTAATACGAACATTATTTGCGACCCGAACAAGACGGTATACACCGAGGAGTACACGCTGCTGCGGTTCCTCGGATCAAACTTCGTCGACCCCAATCAACTCGACGCCAACAAGCATTGGCGCATCGGGCCTTCGACCTCGCAAGGTCAAACGGTTCAGGCCGATTACGCCATCTCCAGCAATAATAACGGCGTCATGCAAATCGGCGAAACGCGTAAGATCGTGACGAACGGCTCGGGCAAGCTCGAAACCGACATCGAGACAAAGATCCACTACGATTACAGCCGCACCGTTCCGACGTCGGTGGAAGAGTACGCAACGCAGCGAACCGATTCCGGGCTGAGCGGCACCTCGACCACGACGTATCAGACCACGCTCTCGCTCGCAAGCGACTCGATCCTGTCAAAGCCATAGCCCAGCAGTTCGGGTACAAGTGCGAGGATTGCGAGGTCGCAGTCTTTCCAACGACGACGCGCAGCGAGTTGGCCTGGCTAAGGGACAGGCTCCACGTCGCACGGGAGGTCGCGCGCCATTCGGGCGCGGGCCTCGACACCTGGATGATGGATGGCCTAGCCTTCCTCGAGGAGCATCAAGGCCACAGCATCGTGCTCGTTTCAAGACGCGGCTAGGGGGCGCTAGACCGACGGTGGCGGCACGGCGCCCTCGGGACGCAACGGTTTTCGCCTCGTGCGAAAACCGTGGCTCGTTTCGTCGGCGCTCTTGGCATCCTGCCTCCGCGCCTCCTCGACGCCCTCTGGCGCCGCGCCGCGCCACCATCGGTCTAGCTTCGCAGCAGGGCGGGAGAGCAAAATTTAAAGAGGCGCCCGGAGACGGCGCCTCTTTATTGTATGGACTCCCCCACGTCGGCGGTGAGGTCGCGACCCGCTACAGCGGGATCCGCAGGTGCTCGCCGGGCTGAATCGTTCCGGCGTTCAGGTGATTTGCGTCGGCGATGCGGTCTACCGTCTCCTGGACGTCGTTATCCGTACCGGTGTGAGACGAGGCTATCGACCAGAGCGTGTCTCCGGGATGGACCGTAACAGTCGCGTATCGCTCGGCCGTCGCGGCATAGAGCCGCATGCTGGACAGCGTCGGCAAGGCAACTAGGAGTCCCAGACCCACCAGCGCGATCGCCGGCATAAGCGTGAACCGTTTTCGCCTTCCCACCGTTTCCTCTCCTATATGTAGTGCCAAACGCTTGTTCGTCCCCCATATTTTAGCATAGGCACGCCGAGCGTTGTCAAGGTTCTTCGAACGTATGTTTGCCTTGAAAATCATTTTATGGTAGGGTTGTACCCGGTTAGGGTGCCATACGCATGGCATTGTGGCCGGACACGGAGGAACGATGCGCAGAGAAGCGACCGAGAAGCCGGCCACTGAGCGCCAGCGGAGAATTCTCGATGTCATTGCCAGCTTTACGGCCGAGCACGGTTACCCGCCCTCGGTTCGTGAGATCGGCGAGCTTGTCGGCCTTTCGTCATCCTCCACGATTCATGCTCACCTCAAGGCCCTCGAGCGGCGCGGGCTGATCCAACGGGATCCCACTAAGCCCCGAGCGCTGCGTTCCGCCAACCACTCGCCCATGCCCGACGCTCTGGTCGTTCCGGTTCTTGGGCGCGTCGCGGCCGGCGTGCCGATTACCGCACAGGAGGACGTGGAGGGCGAATTCGTCCTGCCGACCCAATTCGTGCCGCGCAGCTCCAACGCGTTCATGCTGCGGGTTCAGGGCGACTCGATGATCGACGCGGCCATCCTCAGCGGCGACCTCATCCTGGTCCGCCCGCAGCGCACTGCGGAGAACGGCGAGGTCGTGGTGGCGATGATCGACGGCGAGGCAACCGTGAAACGCTTCTATCGAGAGGCCGGCCGGATCCGGCTGCAGCCGGAGAATCAGACGATGACGCCAATCTACGCGAGCGATGTCGAGATCGTCGGCCGCGTCGAGGCCGTCGTCCGCCGCCTCTAAGGGACTCGCCTGGTTCGAGCGGTACGCCGTACCGGTCATGCGCCGGTGCGGCGAGTTACCATTTGTCGTGGCC
>DATAPM010000028.1:0-6147 GCA_036265225.1 Vulcanimicrobiaceae bacterium | reverse complement strand
ACGACCGGCGCCGACGCGTATCTCGACGTCGAGACGACGCGCGGGAACGTCGTCGTTCGCGTACCGGCGCGCGCGGCGCCATTGGCCGGCGATCTCGTTGCTCTCGAGCTGCCGCGCGATGCAGTTCGCCGTTTCGATTCTGCGACGGGGACGGCATTGGCGTGAGCGGCCTCAACGAGCTGGCCCGCGGCATCATCGTGGCGGGCGTTCGTGCGAGCGAGCTCGATCCGGCCATGCCGAAGTTCGGCGCCTACGTTCTGTTCAACGACCCGGGAGCTCCAATCGAAACCGTTCGCGCGCTGAGCGACGCGCTGCGCGCGCGCGAAAACGACCCGCCGTTGATCGCTATCGACCAAGAGGGTGGCACCGTTGCGCGCCTGCGCCGAGGCGTCGAGTCGATGCCGCCGATGATGGCGTTAGGGGCCGCGGACGATCTCGACTTGACTCGGCGGGCCGGCGAACAGCTGGCCTTCGATTTGCGCCGCGCCGGTTGTACTCTGGATTTCGCCCCCGTGCTCGATCTGGCGCTCGATCCGCGAAACACGGTTATCGGAACGCGCTCCTTCGGAAGCGATCCGCAGCGCGTCGCCGCGCTCGGTCAAAGTTTGGCCGCCGGCCTTCTGGCCGGCGGCGTCATGCCCTGTTTCAAACATTTCCCCGGGCACGGCGCGACTGCAACCGATTCTCACGAGGCCGTACCGTTCGTAGACTGCAGTGAAGCCGAACTGCGCGCGCGCGACTTGGTGCCGTTTGCCGCGGTAGCCGCAGGAGCATCCGCAATGATGAATGCACACGTCGTTGCGCGAGCCTTCGATTCGGAGCGTAGCGCGACGCTCTCGGCCCGCATCGCGACCGGTCTGCTGCGCGAAGAGCTGGGATTCCGCGGTGCGCTCTTTACCGACTGCCTTGAAATGGGGGCGCTTACGGAACTGCAAGACGATGACGTAGCCGTCGCGGCGCTGGCAGCCGGCGCCGACCTGCTGGTCTTTAGCCATCGTCCCGATCGCGCGGTGCGAGCGGCTGAGGCAATCGCCGAAGCCGTCACCGGCGGACGCCTTCCGCTCCAACGGTTGGAAGAGGCGAGCGCCCGCGCGCAGGCCTTGCGGCGTGCCGGAAACGCGCCGATTGCTCTCGACGAGTTTCCTCCGCATCCCGACTTGGGGCGGGAGATCGCGCGCCGCGCCGTCACGCTTGTTCGCGGCATCGCGCACGCCGATCCGGTCGTCTCGATCGCGGTCTCGTTCGGCGGCGACACCACGTTGGTGCGCGAGTCACCCGCCTTGGCTCACGTCGCGCTCTCTTTAGATCCCGCGGCGGAAGAAGTGGAGCAACTCTTCGCCGAGTTAGAGCGGCGCGGACGACGCCCGCTGGTACTCTCGCGCCGCGCGCATCTCCATCCCGCGCAATCCGCGGCGATCTCGAGAATGCTCGCCGCCTACCCGGACGCGACCGTCGTTTCGTTGCGCGAGCCGTTCGATCTCCCGCTCTTCGGCGCGGCGCGTCACCTGCTGGCGGCTTACGGCGACGACGTCGCGTCGCTGGGCGGCCTGGCCGACGTGCTCTTCAGCGGCCATATGCCGGCGGGGCGCCTTCCGATCGCGAGTTTGCAGCGAGATGTCGCGGTTTAGACGAGTCGAAAACGTTCTGCGCGGCGGGTGCGGCAAGCATTTTACCGCCGCCGTCGCCCGAATCGAACATCGCGGGAAGGTCGTGTTCGAGCGTGCTTACGGTGCGACGCGCGACGACGCGCCGGCGCGCGACGTTTACGTCGACTCGATCTTCGATCTCGCCTCGCTCACCAAACTCTTCGTCGCGACGCTGGCGCTGCGGCTGGTCGCGCAGCACCGCCTCCAGCTCGACGCTCCGTTAGGCGGCGAGATTGCGCAATGGCGCGATGGCGAACATGCGGCAATAACCCTCCGCATGCTGCTGGCTCACATCTCGGGCATGAACTCCGGCGCGGATTACCGCGCAATCCTTGACGAGAACGTCGAGCGCTTTGCGCTATGCTCGGATCTGATTGCCGAACCGGGAGAACGCGTCGTCTATAGCGATCTCGGGTTCATCGCCCTCGGTGCGCTCCTGGAGCGCACTGCCGGCGCCTCGCTGGCAAACCTGGCAGCGGGTGCGTTCGCGCCGCCGCTGCGCTTTCGTCCGGGCGCCGCGCAGCGTGCCGCGATCCCGGCCACCGAAGAGGATGAATGGCGCGGACGCGTTCAAGGTTTCGTGCACGACGAGAAGTGCTACCTCATGGGCGGCGTTGCCGGTCACGCGGGACTCTTCGGCACCGCGTCCGACGTCGCGGCGCTCGCCGAGAGCTATCTTGGTGCGGTCAATGGACGTAACGGAGCGTTGTTGCCGCCGTCGCTGGCGCGCGAGGCAATTTCCGAACAAGCCTACGACCCGGTGCTGCGTCGTGGGCTTGGATGGGCACTCAAAACGAACGACGAGAACTCCTGCGGGCGTTTGATGGATTCTTCGTCCTTTGGGCATACCGGCTTCGTAGGAACCTGCGTTTGGGCCGACCCGCTACGCGACTTGCAAGGCGTTCTGTTGACCAACGCGGTCTACTTTGGGCGCAACGCGCCGTCCCCGCCGGGACCGCCGCTGCGTTCGAGCTTCTACGAAGCCATGGTCGAGGACGCGCAAGCCTGATGTTAGCCGTTGGATTAATGAGCGGCACCTCGCTCGACGGCATTGACGCGGCGCTCGTTGGCATCCGCCCCGCCGGCAATCGCTATCACGTCGAGTTGCTCCGTTTCCACGAGCATCCATTCGAACCGCGCCTGCACGCCGCGCTGCTTGCGGCGCTGCCTCCCAACGACGGCAGTCTGGCTGCCGTTGCGCGGCTGCACCACGAACTCGGGGGTGCCTATGCGGCGGCGGCGCGCGCCGTTGCCGCCGGCGAGCGCATCGGCTTCGTCGCCTCGCACGGCCAAACCGTTTGGCACGAGGGTCCCGCGCATACCACGCTGCAGTTGGGCGATGCATTCGTCATCCGCGAGAGCCTGGACGCAACGGTCTGTTACGATTTCCGAAGCGCCGATTGTGCGGCCGGCGGTCAAGGCGCCCCGCTGGTCGCGCGCGTGGACGCGCTGCTCCTCGGCAGCGACGAGGAGAATCGCGTCGCGGTCAATATCGGCGGCATCGCCAACGTCACGCTGCTGCGCGCCGGTTGCGAGCCTGACGCGGCGGTCGCCTTCGATACGGGCCCGGGCAACATGCTGCTCGACGCGCTCGTCCGCGAACGTACCGGCGGTGCCGCCGAGTGCGATCGCGACGGCGAGTTCGCCGCGTCGGGCCGCGTTGACAAAGCGTTGTTCGATGCCATGTTGGCCGACGAGTACTTCGCCATGCCAAATCCTAAAACGACCGGGCGCGAGCGATTCGGCGCGGACTTTCTCCGGCGTCACGATCTGGGCGCGCTCTCGCTGCAAGACGCCGCGGCGACGCTTACCGAGTTGACCGCCGCGACTATTGCCGGGGCGCTCGTTGGCGCCGGTTTTGTGACGGCTCGCGTCGTCGTCAGCGGCGGCGGTGCGCGTAATCGGGCGATCATGGCTAGACTAGCGGCACGGCTCGGCGCGGCGCGCATCGAAACGTCGGATGCGATGGGGATTCCGGCCGAAGCCAAAGAGGCCATGGCGTTTGCGCTTTTGGGTTACGAAACGCTGCGCGGACGCTCCGGCAACGTTCCCGCGGCCACCGGCGCCGCGCATCCGGCGGTCCTCGGCGCGATCGCCCCATTTCGCCTTCGCGAGTTGCTCGCCGAAGTTGCCGCCGAGTGCGCGATCTCGGCATGAGCGCAGACTTTCCGCCGACCGAAGCGCGTAACGAACGAAGCGCCGGCCTCGACTTACTCGACACACCGTCGCTGGTCGAGTTGCTCGTTGCCGATCAGCGCGACGCCGTGGATGGCGTTCTGCACGAAACCAAAACCATTGCGCGCGTGGTGGACGAGATCGCCGCGCGCTTGCGCGATGGCGGAGTCTTGCACTATATCGGTGCGGGAAGCAGCGGCCGCCTGGCGATGCTCGATGCGGCCGAGATTCCGCCGACCTTCGGAACTTCGGCGGAACTCGTGCGCGCACACGTTGCCGGCGGTCACGAAGCGCTCGTCCGCGCGGTGGAAGGTGCCGAAGACGACGGCGACGCCGGCGCCGCGGTGATGCAGGAGACGTTGGTTGCCGGCGACGCGGTGATCGGCATTTCCGCGGCCGGAGGTGCCGCCTTCGTCGTGGCCGCGATCGCGCGCGCTCGCGACATCGGCGCATTTACGGTCGCGCTTACCGCCGTGGCCGATTCGCCGCTGGCGCACGCGGCCGATACGGCGATCGTCGTCGCGACCGGGGCCGAAGCGCTTGCCGGTTCGACGCGCATGAAGGCCGGAACGGCGCAGAAGATAGCGCTCAATGCCATCTCGACGGCGGTAATGGTTCGTTTGGGACGAGTCTACGACAACGCGATGGTCGATCTCGTCGCTTCCAATCAGAAGCTGCGCCGGCGCGCCCTGCGTTTAATTTGCACCATCGCGGAGGTCAACGCCGAGCGCGCTGCGGAGCTGCTCGATGCTGCGGGCGGTCGCGCTAAAGTCGCCATCGTCATGCAGCGCCGCAACGTCGGCGCGGAGCGGGCGCGAGCCCTGCTCGAATCGGCCGGCGGATCGTTACGGGCGCTCTTGTAGTGCTGCCGGCGGCGCTGCTGGCAACGATCGCATTGATACCGATCGATGACCGCCCCGTGACGGCGCAGCTTCCCATGCTGCTCGGGCGCGTCGCGGGCGTCCCGGTCCATGCTCCTTCACCCCCGTTGCTTGGCCGCTTTTTGCGCCCGGGAAGCTCCGACGCGCTGGTTATTTGGTTGAATCGGGAAGCAGCGCACGGTGCGCGCGACTTCGTCGTCTCTACGGACATGCTGGCCTACGGCGGATTGATCGCATCGCGCGCTCCCGGCGCGACATATTTCGACGCCGAGTCACGCTTGCGCGAGCTCGCGCACTTGCGCGGCGAATATCCGCACGCGTGGATTGGGGCCTTCGGCACGATCATGCGTCTCGCGCCCACCGGCATTCCCGCCGGAACGCCGTTCTTTGCCGCCTATCCGCTCTGGGAGTATCTGCAGGAGTACGCCAACCTGCACGATCCGCTGCTTCCAAGCGAGGCGGCGACGGCGGCGCAACTGCGCCAACAGATCGGCGACGCAACCTTCGACGCGTATTTGGCGACGCGCGGGCGCAATCTCGCCATCGACCGCCTGCTCTTGAAGTTGACCGCGGCAGGAACCATCGATCGTCTCGTGCTCGGGCAAGACGACGCCGGTCCGGTTGGCCTGCACGTTCCCGACGTGCAAGCGTTGCAATCCGACTTAGCGGCGCTCGATCTCGGCGACCGCGCCTCGATCGAGCCCGGGGCCGACGAACTGGGCGCGGCGCTGATTGCGCACGCCATTGCCCGGGCCGCACGGTGGCGCCCGCGCATCGCGGTACGATATTCGACTCCCGGCGGTGCGGCGTTTCAAGATCCGATCGAGTTCGCGCCGATCTCTAACGCCATCGGCGCGCTGATCGGTCTCTGCGGAGGCGTGAGCGACGACGCCAACCCCGAGATTGTCCTTTACGTGCGCGTTCCGCATACGACGCCGGCGGAAGACGACACGCTCGAGTCGGCCATGCGCGCCGACTCTGCGACGAGCAGGTCGGTCGCACTGGCCGATCTTTCGTTCCTAGGGTCGTACGACGACCAAAGTGCATTCGCGCGGCGCATTCTTGCGTCGGGAGTCGCGGCCAAGCTCGACGCGTACTCTTCCTGGAACACCAACGCCAACACGGTAGGTACGGCTCTAGCCGAAGCCATCGCCGCGGGCGCGGGGCGTCGGATGCATACCTACGACGGTCTCGCACATAGGACGTTCACCTTCATCCGTTTCTTGGACGATTACGCCTTTCACGACTTGGTCCGTCCCGACATCAACGCCGCGCTGACGGCACAGGGCATTCCCGATCACACGCTGCTTTCACCCAGCGTCGCGCGGGCAACCGAGGAGCGCACCCGAGCATTACTCTGGAGCTACGCGCCGCCAATTCTAGCCCAGCTCGATCCCGGCTACCACATCGCCGCAATGTCAATCAAACTGCCGTGGGACCGAACC